>JBBTZO010000029.1:0-9863 GCA_038061315.1 Patescibacteria group bacterium | reverse complement strand
TTTGGTATAGCCAAAGAACAATTCGAGTTTGTGTAAAATGCTAAGGAAATACAAAAGAAACTAAGAAATGAAATAGTTGAAGCCGAAAAAGGTATGGTAAAAGTAAAGATGAACGGTGAGATGAAAGTTCAGTCTGTCGAAATCTTAACTGATGAAGTAGATGATGTAAAACAGCTAGAAAAAGACATAAAAGAAACTATGGATAATGTAACAGAAAAAGCTCAGAAAGTAGCTCAAAGCATGATGAAGGATGTCATGGGTGGTATGGGTGGCGGAATGCCCTTTTAGGTATATTTTATGCGAGTAATACCCCAAAATGTACAAAAACTTATAGATGAGTTTGCAAGTCTTCCCGGGATTGGTCCAAAAACTGCCCAGAGGCTAACTTTTTATCTTCTGAGAAGTTCTGATAAAGACTTGGGTGAGTTTGGATCTGCAGTTTTAGAGTTGAAGAAAAATATAAAGACCTGTTCTATATGTTCAAATATTGCAGAGGGTGACCCCTGTCACATATGTGAAGATCCTCGTAGAGAAAAGTCTAGTATCTGTGTAGTAGAGGAACCTCTTGATGTGGTTGCTATAGAAAAAACCGGAAAATTTCCAGGACTTTATCATGTTTTGGGTGGAGTAATATCTCCAATTGAAGGGGTTGGTCCTGACGATCTTTTTATAAAACAGTTAATCAATAGATTAAAGAACTCTAGCGTTGATGAGATTATATTAGCTACTAACCCCAGTGTAGAGGGTGAGGCAACAGCTCTATATCTACAAAGACTAATAAATCCACTGGATATCAAGATTACTCGTATAGCTCGTGGACTACCAGTTGGTGGAGATCTTGAATATGCCGACGAGGTGACACTTTCAAGGGCTATAGAAGGTCGTCTAGACTATTGATTTTTTCTTAATTGAAGACTAGAAGTAATGCTAATTTTTCCTTTCATTTTAGCCATTTTTAAGCTAAAATAGTCATGCTATGGCCATTAAAGAAATAAAAGATAAATCACTTAGCTGGGTTGATGTCCAGAGTCCAACTGAGAAAGATATGAAGGAACTTTCTCGTCGTTTTAAGTTTCACGAACTTGACCTTGAAGACTGTCTTTCAAATATCCAGCGACCGAAAATAGACCAATATGAAAATTATTTATTCATGGTTACCCACTTTCCACGATATATAAAAGGCACAAAACGTCTTGTGATATCTGAAGTAGATATATTTATTGGGAAGGATTATTTGATAACAGTACATAGTGGAAACCAGAAAATCTTAATTGAAGAATTTGAAAAATGCGCAAAAAACAATAAGCACTTTCAAGAATTATCTAGTGGAAGTCCGGGGCTACTGCTTCATGAACTTATGACCGACCTCTATGGTAACTGCTTCAAGATGATAGATAAGATATACGAACGGATTGAGGGGCTTGATGACAGAATCTTTTCGGGAGAGGGAAAGCCCCATGTCCTTATCCACGAATTTTCAGACCTTAGAAGAGAAATCATCAACTTTAGGCGTGTAATAAAGCCGCAAAGGGAAGTGTTAGATACTTTGGAAAAGGTAAAAACTGCATTTATTAAAAAAGGTGTAGATGTATACTTCGATGATATGGGAGATATGGTTGAAAAGCTTTGGGATCTCTTAGAAAACCAGAAAGAAATTGTAGACACAATGGTCGGTACCTATGAATCGGTTATAACAAATCAGACAAATGATATTATAAAGATTCTGACAATATTTTCTGTCATAATGCTCCCGCTCACCCTGCTATCGGGTATATATGGTATGAATATAAGCAAGCTACCGTTTGCCGAAACAGAATTTTCTTTTCAGTTTGTATTGGGAATTATGCTGACCGTAGTTGTCATAATGCTTTGGTTTTTTAACAGGAGAAAGTGGCTCTAAGGTTCAATCCTTGGGCTTGGGTGATTCAACTGGAGATTACATGAAAAATTTTATAAGACTTCTAAAGTTCGGATTACTTGAAAAAAAGCTAAGTGCACTACTTTTGACCTTTGCTATATTAAGCTCAGTATTTGAAGCCTTGATTCCTCTTGCCTTAAAGCTGATTTTTGATTTCCTGGAAAAACAAGCTAAAACGGGATTTGAAAGTTTTAACTCATCTAGTCTTACAAAATATATTATTTTATTTATCATTCTTACTTTTTCCCGAGATTTAGTGGCAATGTTTACAGATTTTTACTCTTCCAAGTGGTGGCACAAGATAGGCAACACAATTACAGAAAAGGTTTTCAACCATTTAACAGACCTTTCTAATAGTTTTTATGAAAAAACATCTACGGGTAGAATCATAGAGAGGCTTGGAAAGGGGATTGCTGATATTCAAGATATACTTGGATCTATTATTTCCACCCTTATACCACAAGTAATTTATATTATTATAGCCATGTTCTTTTTATTTAGCATTAACCCAGTTTTCGGTTTAATCGTCATAGTTGGGATGCCTCTCTTTGTTTTTATTAGCGTGGTTTTTTATAAAATCTTAAACTCATTCCAAGACAGAACAAGAGATGCTGCTGAAAAAGCGTCTGCTGTGAAGATTGAGACCATCTCAAATATAAAAACCGTTAAATCATTTGCGACTGAGGATAGACACTCAAAGCAATTAAGGCAATATCTGAACAATGAGATCAATGCTACTGTTTCACGAAACAGAAAACGTTTTCAGATGAACGCACTAAGGTTTGGGGTTTCTGATATTTCACAGATCCTAATCCTTTCAATAGGTATTTATTTGACAGCAACGGGGAAAATGACCATGGGTACCCTTGTTATGGCATGGTTGTATGTCACAAGAGCCTATCTGCCTCTATGGTGGATAACACAAATATATGATAATACCCAAAGAGATATGATAAGTGCCTCAAGGGTATTTGATATTCTGGATACAAAAATAGAGGTGGAGGATAAAAAAGATGCAATTCATTTAAGCAAGATAAGGGGTGCCTTAGAGCTTAAAGGCGTCTCTTTTAAATATCAAAACAGGAATGTTATAAAAAACCTAGACCTAAAGATTCCCGAGGGGAAGGTTATTGCATTGGTAGGCAAAAGCGGAGTAGGAAAGTCAACCATTGTTAAGTTGCTACTCCGTTTCTACGATCCACAGGAAGGTGAAATACTGGTTGATGGCCATGACTTAAGAGATATTAAACAGAAATCTTTGAGGGAAAATATAGGCGTGGTTTTACAGGATACAGCTATTTTCAACGAGACTGCCTATAACAACATTGCTTACTCAAAACCAAATGCATCCAAAGAGGATGTGATAAAAGCAGCTCGCATTGCTCATGCACACGAGTTTGTATTAAAGCTGCCGGAAGGTTACGACACGGTAGTCGGTGAAAGAGGTGTAAAACTTTCTGGCGGAGAACAGCAAAGGATAAATATCGCCCGTGCAGTACTTAAAAACCCTCCAATTCTAGTATTAGATGAGGCAACATCGCATCTAGACTCTGAGAACGAAAAACTCATCCAGGATGCTCTCTGGAAGCTGGTAAAAGGCAGGACATCCGTCATTATTGCTCATAGACTTTCCACTATAATGAAGGCTGATTTGATAGTTGTGCTGGATAAAGGTAAAATATCAGAGATAGGAACACACGATGAGCTAGTTAAAAAAGAAGGGATATATAATAAACTATTCAAAATCCAGTCAGGAAATTATCTAAAGTAGTCATTCTGGTCTGTCCAGAATCTAAAATTTAAAAAAATGAGTCTAAAACTATACAACACATTAACTAGGAAAAAAGAGGATTTTAAGCCGCTTAATGATAAAGAAGTTGGTATCTATACCTGTGGGCCTACAGTATATAACTATGCGCACATTGGCAATATGCGAGCCTATATTTTCGTTGATATTTTAGTTCGTTACTTAAGATATTCTGGATATAAAGTTAAGCATGTTATGAACATTACAGATGTCGGGCACCTTACATCAGATAGTGATACAGGCGAAGACAAGGTTGAAAAAGAGGCGCAGAAAGAAGGCAAAACAGCATGGGATATAGCGAAAAACTACGAGAAAGCTTTTTTTGAAGATTCTGAGGCCTTAAATATTAAAAAACCGGATATTATTGTTAAGGCAACTGACCTAATCAAAGAACAAATAAGCTTTATCCAGAAACTAGAAGAAAAAGGATTCACATATGTTCTTAATGATGGGGTATATTTTGATTCCTCAAAGATAAAGGATTATGGCAAACTTGCAAAACTTGATATTGAGGGTTTAAGGGCTGGTGAAAGAGTAGATATAAGGGGAAAGAAGAACAAAACCGACTTTGCTCTTTGGAAGTTCTCACCTAAGGACAAAAAAAGAGATATGGAGTGGGAGTCTCCATGGGGTAAAGGATTCCCCGGTTGGCATCTTGAGTGTTCTGCCATCGGTCTTAAATATCTAGGAGAGCAGTTTGATGTACACACAGGTGGTATAGACCATATAAATGTTCACCATACGAACGAAATTGCCCAAGGAGAAGCCCTAACAGGAAAAACACCGGCAAAATATTGGATGCACAGTGAGTTTTTGTTAACAGGTGATACAAAAATGGCGAAATCTAGAGGAAACCTTGTACGCGTTACCGATTTGGGCGTAGATCCCTTAGCATATAGAATGCTTATTTTGCAGGCAAACTATAGGGACCCCCTGAACTTTACAGATGAATCCATAAAAGCAGCCGATACCGCGCTAAAAACCTGCGCAATGATATAAAAGAACTAAAAGCCTTTGGCAAAAAAGCAGCAAGTGATTCACAACACTTTAGAAGTGCAATGGATGATGACCTTAATACTTCTCAAGCACTAGCTTCTATCTACTCATTGATTAGAGATGCAAAAAAGAGAGGTGAAGATACTTCCGAAGATATACTAGAAGTTGATGAAAAAATTCTAGGCCTTGATTTAGATAGGGAAGAAATCATCCCTAAAAATGTACAGAAATTGGCTAATGAGAGGGAAAAAGCCAGAAAAGAGAAGAACTGGGCAGAGTCTGACAAAATTCGTGATGAAATTCAAAAGCTCGGATATATAGTCGAAGATACAGAAAAAGGCTCTCAAATAAAGAAAATTTAGGTTTGTCATTCCGGACTTGATCCGGAATCCAGGTTTTATTATATAGATTCTGAATCAAGTTCAGAATGACAGGATGAAGAATGGAAGTTAAGTCTAAATTTTCTTGGGAAAAGGTCCAAAAGCCTTTTTTTGTTATGGCACCGATGGCAGGGATTACTGACTCGCCTTTCCGTCGTGTGGTTAAAAAGTGTGGAGCTGATATAGTTTTTAGCGAAATGATTGCCGCTGAGGCGGTTTACTACAAAAGTAAGAAAACATTGGACTTAATGAAGTTTTATGAAGAAGAGCGGCCTATTATCATTCAACTCTTTGGTAATGACCTTGAAAAGATGGCATAC
Source organism: Patescibacteria group bacterium (assembly GCA_038061315.1). Lineage (GTDB taxonomy): Bacteria > Patescibacteriota > CPR2 > UBA1875 > JAJYID01 > JAKANV01. Next base: position 4,442 of record JBBTZO010000029.1, on the reverse strand, counting down.
TCTGCTAAATATATTGAAAAAAACATAAAGCCCGATGGGATAGATATAAATATGGGCTGTCCTGCTAAAAAAGTAGTGTCAGGGGGTAGGGGCTCAGCCTTACTTCAAGACTTTGATATAGCCCTAAAAGTAGCAAAAGCGGTCAGAAAGGCCACAAAATTACCCCTATCAGTTAAAATGCGTCTTGGCTGGGATGAGTTTAATATACATAAGTTTGTGCAGGATTTAGAGAAAGTAGGTGTAGATGCCATAACAGTTCATGCAAGAACGAAAAAGCAGGGGTTTAAAGGAGAACCAGACTGGAAGGCGATAGGAGAGATAAAAAAGTTAGTTAGTATTCCGGTTATAGGTAATGGAAGCGTTAAAAACGCTAAAGATTCAAAAGAAATACTTAAGGTGTCAAAATGTGATGGGGTTATGGTAGGACGAAGAGCGCTCGGTAATCCCTGGATATTTAAATCCATGAAATCCTCCTGCCAAGGGACAGTCCCTTGGCATGCACAAGACTACAAACCCTCATGGGAAGAAACGGTTGAAATAGCTCTCTGGCATCTAGAGATGAATGTGAAAGAATTCGGAGATAGAAAGGGTATGCTGGAGATGAGAAAACACTATGGCTGGTATTTCAAAAACTTTGACGGGGCAAAAGAACTGCGCAAGAAACTAGTTCAGACTGAAAACATAAAAGAAGTAAAAAGTATACTAAAGAAACAGGCCGCCTAAGTGTATAAGGCGGCCAGATTTTCTAGACCTGTGATAATTGCGTTTGTATTGGTCAGACCAGGGAGAGAACGAGATTGCCGGGGATAATAACGTGAGATCTTCTCTTCAGTTTCGTTTTAATCCGGTAATCGTTCTTTGTAGTAGTTTCAACCTTGACGCCGTGAAATGTTAGCTTCACTTGACCGGTGTTATTGTCTTTGCAGACAACACACATTTTTCGTAAGATATCGCGAGTGACTTTCGGAAGATCGTGATGGAAAGCCTTCTCGCTCATCGTCAAGATTCTTACTTTCTTTGCCATGTGCCAACCTTTCCCTAGTGATGGTCAACAGGTCTAGATAAAAATCATATTATCATAATTAACTCTTATGGTCAAGCGGTTGAGATATCCTCTTAAAAATGGTAAAATGATACGGTCAATTGGGGGCCCGCCTTGGCTTCGCCTTTGCGAGAGGGGCAGCTAAATATTTGAAAGGAAACTTGCTATAAATAATCGGGAGTAGCCAAGCGGTAAGGCAATGGGTTCTGGTCCCATGATCGGGGGTTCGAATCCCTCCTCCCGAACCAAATTTTAATCACGAAAGTTATTATGAATATATTGATTACAGGTACATCTGGCTCCGGTAAATCTACTATTAGCAGAGCCTTAAGAAATCTTGGCTACGACTTCATAGAAGCTGACGTCGATACATATAATGGTAAAAGTATTGCTTATTGGACGGGCAAAAAGACCAAGAGAGGTAGAAACATGCCGTGGCCTCCGCCAGAAAACTGGCACAACGAAAACGATTGGACATGGCGAGTAGATGTCCTCCAGCACAAGATTAATGAAAACCCTAAAGAAAATATCGTTGTGTCTGGGGATTCTCGAAATAAAACCGAGGCCCTTAGTCTTTTTGACAGAGTTTTTGTTCTTTCGGCCGATGATGACACTTTGCGGCATCGCCTAGAAACACGAACCGATAATTACTTTGGAAAATCTGCCGATCAATTAGCTTGGGTACTTGAAGAAAACAAAACGATTGCAGCAGAAATGACCAAGTCTGGAGCAATACATATTGATACCAACAAACCGGTTAAACAGGTTGTTGACGAAATTCTATCTAAGTTATAATGTTCTCGAGCGTTATACTGAGCCAAGAAAATATTTTATGAAATCAAAAAATAAGGACGAAGTAGCTGTTCGAAAAATCCATGAAAAGATTCTGGAAGTTTATCCTTTTTTGACTAAAGCCGAAAGGGATATTTTTGAAAAGAGGACGGGCATTTACTTGGAAAGCCTTTCTAACAACAAGAAGACTAACGGAGAAAATACTGTTTCTAATATACTCGCCTTACTCAAAAACCCCCATGCAGGCATAAAGGAGTGGCATAAGCCCGACAAAGAATTTATGAAGAGAGTAAAACCCGAAAGAATACCAAGGTTTAGTATTGAAAATAGAATTTTGATGATTAAGATACCTTCATGGTCAATGTGGCTCGGACCTATCGATAAAAAACTAGTTAGTTTTTGTGTAAGAAATAAAAGTAAGTATGACTCTATCCTTATTGATGTCCGAGAAAATGGTGGTGGAAACTCACAATATGCTCATGATTTTGCCGGTATCTTTTTTAAAAAAACTGTCATCTATGGTAAAGTTACTAGAAGGAACAAGAGTAGCAGACTAAACACCGAAATAAGCAGATTAGAACCTAATAAGACTATTTTCATAGGCAAACCTATTGTTATTCTTATTTCAAACAAATGCTTCAGTTCAAATGAACTCTTTCTCGCGCCATTCAAGGTCTCAAAAAGAGCTACCTTAATAGGTCAAGCCACCGCTGGGGGAAGTGCTAATCCAACATCGGAGATAGTGAAAATATCCGGAAAGAAGTTTGTGGTCAGAGTCCCAACTTATAGATTTTTCTTAAAAGGGAAGAGACAACCCATTGAAAAGACAAAAATTGACCCAGACGTTGTATATAAAGGTAGAGATATAGAAGGTTTTGCAAAAAATTATTTAAAAAAGGGAGAGAAAAAGTGAAAGAAACTAAAGAAAAGAAGATTATACCTTTTAGAAAAGCTGCGGCAATATTTGTATGGTGGACGATGCTACTCTCAATTGGCGGATATTTTCTTTATATGAGGGTTTTAAAGCCATATATTGTTGACAAACCTACTATTATAAAAGTAGAGAAGCCACAGGAAGATAAGAAATAGAAATGCCAAACAATATACCGGAATAAACGGGCTTGGCTGGGATATAAAAATTCCCAAAAACAACGCTATTGTAAAAACTTCGAAAAATTATTATTCTATATACAGAGGGGAGGTGATGAGAATGAAAGAATTAGCAAAATATGCAGACTACTTATTTGTTTTATCCTTTCTGCCACTAATGCTTGCGGCCTATGGTGCTTTTACGGGTAGTGATCTTTGGCTTGCTTCTACCCAGTGGGGTCTTGTGACTATCGGGATGGTGGTTTACGCTCTTTATGTTAAAACAAAGACAACCGCTAAATAAGGTTTGAGAAATTATCAAAAAGAGAACTCGGTTTTATTTGGGCTCTCTTTTTAATATAAAGGCTCGCATGAAACTGTAAAATTATTGACATTTGACTTCAAAAAAAGTAGAATGGTTCTCGGTCGGGGCTCTCCCGCTAGGGGACTATGATACAGAAATTCATATAAACTATTCCTTTAGCGGGAACCGACCACGAACCAACACTCCAAAAATTCACAGAAACGTTTCCCCAGACTACTTAGGGGAAAAATCGGGATAAGTACAAACCCGATAGAGGTTCATACCTCCTTTCTGTTGAAAATGCGACCTATAACCGAGAGGTAGCCCTGCTGAGGGATAACTCTTGAGGGTCGCAAGGATAACAGTCGAGAACTACGTTCTCGTAAAAGTTTCCAAGTAGGTGATAAAAGTCTTGGAGGGCTCTCCTATCACCTATAATGGAAAGCGCCTGTGTGGCGACTCAGAACAGATTGTTTTGGAAACCATCATTCCCGTGGTACTAAGACATATATACTGTACCTGAATCGCCACCAGGCAACCCTAAATGGCCGGGCCAGTCCCGGCCATCATCTTACCTATAAAACTCTTGACAAATAGATACATTAGTAGTATAATGCTAAGGTTGTTTAGAAAAAGAAAGGCAATACATTGACAACATCAATACTAGAAATTCACACCATATCGCTTCTTCTAGATACAGTTAAGTCAAAAACATATAAGTTTCTGCTTCTGTTCTAAGGAAGCATCTAAAAAAGGACCCAAAAACGAGTCCTTTTTTAGTTTTTAAAGCCCAACCCCTTCTCTATACCGTTTCAAACTCTTTAAAGCATAGTGTCCAATAGGCAGATATTAGAGAACTGATAAATCCCCCCACTACAAAAAGAGCAACAACAAAGGCCATGATAGCAATACCCGCATAAATCATGCCCGCAATTGGTGACAATATGAAGAAAAGTAAACCCAGAAGAACCAAAATGAGTGCAGCTATAAGTATTGCTATTACAAGGATAATCCCCGCAACCATTGCCACACCGACCGTTATGAGCCAGATAAAAAATGTCTCTTTTTTGACACTCTTCATAAGACCAAGACCATTTTTTATTGAAGCAACTGCTTTGCCCTCTTTTAAGGAGATGTATCTAAGTGTGTACTCAGAAACCACCCCACCAAGAACAGCAATAAAGAAAAATACCGGCAAAGCAAGTAATGTTACAA
>JBBTZO010000028.1:0-7683 GCA_038061315.1 Patescibacteria group bacterium | reverse complement strand
AACATTTATTATCGCCGTTACTACCTCTTCCGGTGCAAGCTGGAGAACATTCACTATCGGTTGACCCTTGGCAATACGCGAAGCAACCGGTAGCTCATAAACAAATGTTTGAAAAACCCGCCCTTTGTTTGTAAAGAATAGAATATTATCGTGGTTTTTCGTATAAATCATATGAGTGACGAGATCCTCTTCTTTGGTTTTCATACCAACGACGCCCTTGCCCCCTCGATTCTGAACTCTATATGTCGTGACCGGTATACTTTTCACATAGTTACCCTTCGTCAAAGTTACGATAACCTCTTCATTCGGGATAAGATCCTTGTCAGAGAAATCACCAATACCCGTTTTCACAACTTTCGTTCTTCTCTCATCACCATACTTGTCTTTCATCTCGGCAAGTTCATCTTTTATAATCGCATAAATCTTCTTTGGGTGGGCTAAGATATCTTCAAGCTCTGTAATAAACTTCTTAAGTGCATCATACTCGTCCTGAATCTTCTGTCTTTCAAGTCCAGCTAAAGTCTGCAGTCTCATTTCCAAGATAGCCTGAGCTTGTATCTCGCTTAACTTGAATTTCTTAATTAAATTAATCTTAGCAATCTCTTTGTCTTTTGACTTCTTGATAGTTTCGATAACTTCATCGATTCTTTTCAAAGCAATCAGTAAACCTTCCAAGATATGCGCCCTAGCCTTCGCTTTTGCCAGCTCGAACTCTGTACGCCTCGTTACAACCTTAAACCTATGCTTGATAAACTCTTCAAGAATATTTTTAAGCGTCAAAACCCTTGGTTGGATGTTATCAACGAGCGCTATCATATTTGCGTGAAATGCCCATTGCAACTGAGTCATCTTGAAAAGCTGATTTAGAATCTTGTTTGGATGGGCGTCTTTCTTGATATCTACGATAATCCGTACACTTTTCTTCCTATCGGACTCGTCTCTCAGGTCGCTTATTCCGACTATTTTCTTATCCTTTACAAGGTCGGCGATTTTTTCAATTAATGTGGATTTGTTGACCTTATAAGGTATCTCGGAAATAACTATGCGTTGTCCGCCCTTTTTCTTTTCCTCTATCTCAGCAACTCCCCTTATCACAATCTTTCCTTTACCCGTAGCATATGCTGCTTTTATGTCGTCTACATTGTATATAATACCCCCCGTTGGGAAGTCCGGACCCTTAACGTGGTGCATAAGGTCTTCTATAGTTGCTTCGGGATTATCTATAAGCTCGAAGATTGCATCAACTAGTTCACCTAGGTTGTGTGGTGGTATAGCCGTTGCCATACCAACAGCGATACCTATCTGGCCATTCAAGAGCAAATGAGGTAGTTTTGCCGGCAAAACTTGCGGTTCTTTTTGCGAATCGTCATAGTTAGGCACGAAGTCTACTGTATCTTTGTCAATGTCAGCAAGCAAATCCTCTGATATCTTTTTCAGTTTCGCTTCTGTATAACGATAAGCGGCAGCCGAGTCGCCATCCATAGAACCAAAGTTTCCCTGACCGTCAACAGTTGGATATCTCATATTCCAAGTCTGCGCCATGCCGACCATCGTGTCATACACAGCGGTGTCACCGTGCGGATGATATTTACCCAAAACTTCACCGACTATGGTAGCTGACTTTCTATATCTAGCGCCACTCCTTAAGCCCAGCTTGTCCATCGCGTAGAGGATTCTTCTGTGAACCGGCTTCATACCATCACGAACGTCCGGAAGGGCACGGGCTACGATAACACTCATCGCATAGTCAAGATAGCTCTCCTGCATCTCCTCTGTCAGCTCACGAGGTCTGATATTACCTATTTGATTTAAATCTTTTTCTTCTTCGTTTGCCATTTTATACCTTTAATCTAACTTCTAATTTATCTCCATTCCCATCAAAAACTAATTCACTAATTTCACCTGTATTTTTTACATGCAAACCACCACAAGAAATTGGCTCTAAATCTGAAACCTGACACCACCTGAAACCTTCTCTTTTTTCATCCCAGTATGTTTTGATTTCTTTATTCTCCTGGACTAATTCATTCGCAGAATCTTCAAGTGCAATATAAATCATATCCGGTACAGGTTTTTTAAATGTCAGAACTGCTCTGTCTTCATATACATTTCCCGCAACTGCGCGAATATTATGTTCTTTTTCTATAACTCCGGCCACCAAATGTAACGCTGAATGAAGTTTCATACCGTTTAACCTATAATTCCAATCAATTTTTTGCGAAACTTTATCACTAATTTTCAAAGCTCCCACAGATTCCAACTCAACAACTACTTTACCGTCATTTTTTTCAACATTTACCACTTTTATATTATTGACTGTTCCAAAATCACCAAGCTCGCCCTTAGTCTTCGGGAAGAAAATATTCTCCTGGATTACAACTTTATTGCCATCAATTTCAGTGACGGATGATTCCAGTTCTTTCAAATACTGATTGTCATAATAAATCTGTTTTTGTTCCATTTTTATATATCCAAGTTTTTAACATTTTTCGCATGTGTCTGGATGAACTTCTTCCTTGGTTCAACCACTTCTCCCATCAAAACTGAAAATACTTCGTTTGCTTTTTCCGCATCATCAACCCTGACCTGTAAAAATACTCGTTTCTCAGGATCCATGGTCGTTTCCCAAAGCTGTTCGGGGTTCATCTCACCAAGACCCTTGTATCTTTGGATAGAAACTCCCGGAATCTTCACTTCTCCGATATCTTCAGCCGTTTCTTCTGTAACTTCTGCCTCTCCTTCACCTACCGTTTCTTCCTCGGAGATCTCTTCTTCCACATCTTTCTTTACTTCTACCTTTTCATCTTTAAGCTTTTTCAGTTCATCTAAAATTCTTTCTTTATCACTTTCGTTGTAGGCATAGAATTTTTTACTGCCTTTTTGAACTTTATACAGCGGTGGCTGGGCAATGTAGAGATATCCCTCTTCTATAATTTCTGGGAAATATCTGTAATAAAATGTCAGAAGCAATGTCCGAATATGTGCGCCATCTACATCAGCATCTGTCATTATAACTATTCTGTGGTAACGAATCTTTGAAACATCCTTTGTCTCACCGACTCCCGCCCCCATAGCGATAATAAGTGTTTTTATCTCATCAGATGTGAGCATTCTGTCCAAACGAGCTCTTTCCACGTTTAAAATCTTACCTTTGAGCGGTAATATTGCCTGGAACTTCCTATCTCTTCCTTGCTTTGCAGAACCCCCGGCCGAGTCTCCCTCAACTATATAAATCTCACTCTGTGATGGATCTTTTGAGGAACAGTCGGCAAGCTTTCCGGGAAGGGTCATCCCCTCTAGAACACCTTTTCGTATGACGGTGTCACGCGCTGCCCTCGCCGCCACCCTCGCTCTTGCCGAGAGCATACATTTTGTAATTATAGCTCTCGCTTCATTCGGATTTTCCTCTAAGAAATAGGAGAAGTACTCACTCATCACCGACCCGACTTGATTTTGGACCTCCGGGTTACCAAGCTTTGCCTTTGTCTGCCCCTCAAACTGAGGATCAGGTAGCCTTACAGAAACAATTGCAGACAAACCCTCACGAACATCATCGCCCGTGAGATTATCTTTTACTTCTTTGATAATGCCATTCTTCCTTGCATAGTCATTCACGCATCTGGTGATAGAGGTTCTAAAGCCGGTAAGATGAGTCCCACCATCTCCGGTATTAATGTTGTTTGCAAATGTTTGGACATTTTCAGAGTAGTCATCTGTATATTGAATAGCAACTTCTACAATAGTCGATCCGGATTGCTTTTCTACATAAAAAATCTTTTCATTTACTATTTCCTTGCTTCTGTTCATGTGGGCAACATATGACTTAATGCCCCCCTCAAAGTAGAAACTATAAGTTTTCCCTGTTTTTTCATCAGTAAGCCTTATCTTCACACCTTTATTTAAATATGCCCTCTGGCGGATCCTATCTAAAATCTTTTTAAAACTGAACTCAACGCTCTCAAAAACTTCCGAATCCGGCATAAAAGTAATCTTCGTACCGGTATATTTTGCTGTTCCGACCTTTTTAACCGCTGATACAGGCTTACCGCCATTTTTATATTCCTGGGCATAGAGAACTCCATTACGCGCCACCTCGGCTCTCAAATAAGTGGAAAGGGCATTCACGACAGATACACCGACACCATGAAGACCGCCGGAAACTTTGTATTCCCCGCCACCAAACTTACCACCGGCATGTAGAACGGTTAATACTGTTTCCAGGGCACTCTTGCCTGTCTGTTTTTGTTTATCTACCGGTATACCACGACCGTTATCAGAGATACTCATAGAGCCGTTCTCATGCATCGCAATCTCAATGTTATCGCAATAACCGGCCATTGCCTCATCTATGGCATTGTCCAGAACTTCCCAAACTAGGTGATGAAGTCCTTCAAGACCCGTCCCCCCAATGTACATTCCGGGACGTTTTCGGACGGCCTGTAAGCCTTCCAAAACTTGGATTTTTGAGGCATCATATGATTCTTTTTTGTTTTTCTCTGCCATAAATTTTGATTAAATAATCATTATTTTGTCATTCCGGACTTCCTGCCCGACTGAACAGTCGTTCGGGCGGGGATCCGGAATCTATATAATCTGGATCCTAAGGTCATGCTTCAGGATGACGAGGGAGACACAACAATAGCTAGTATCCCTAGATGCAGACATCCCTCTTTTTACCTATATAAAGGTCTTTTTTGGTCTTACAACCACCCCTAACAGTTAAGAGATTTTTTGAAAATTTAGCCCCTTTGGACTATCTCTATTTTAGCACAAACAAGGCAAAAAAACAAAAGAAAAAATCAAGATTTATAAGGACTAAATCATCAAATTAAATATATTTAAATATTACCAATCTTGTCTGTCAAGGAGTCTTGTGGTTGTTCTTTGACCACAAGAGGCATACGACTCAAAACTTCCTTATCTACTATCTCTTTTGGTTTTGCATATTTGAGTCTTGAAAGTTGTTTTATAGCTTCACCAACTTTTGTATCAGATACTCCTATGGGTGGCCAAGAAGGATGAACTATGAACGGTCTGGAAGGATATCCCCCTATCATTAGTCTGATAAAAGCATATCCATTTTCTATATTTAACATATCGTTGATATTAAAAACTGGCTCAAACTGTTTGACCATATATTCACCATCTTCGGGACCCACTCTAAACGACATAATGGTGCCAACGTTACCAAAAACGGCCATTCTTATCTCGTCAGTCAACTGACCAATAAACTGGTTGGCTACAACCAATGTAAATCTATATTTTCTCGCTTCGGAGAGTATTTGAGCAAATGACTCTGTCAAAAAGTTCTGAAACTCATCAACATACAGAGTGAAGTCCTGCCTTTGGTCTTCCGGGATATCTGCCCTCGACATCCCCGCAATCTGCAGTTTAATAACAAAAATCATCCCAAGTAAGCGCATATTTCTTTCACCTATTCGGCCCTTTGAAAGATTTATAAGTAATATCTTTTTATTATCCATTATTTCTCTAAGACTTATTGAAGAGATTGGCTGACCAATAATATTTCTCATAGTCGTGTTGGTCATAAAGGCACCAAACTTTGGAATAAAGTAGCTTAGCATTTCAGATTTAACTTGTTGAGAAGTATTAGTAAACTCATCCACCCAGAAACTTCTGACTATCGGGTCTGTAACATACTTTATTTTTTCAGCTAAAAACTTATCATTTGTAAATAGTGTTGGGATCTCTATAAATGTTCCCCCTGCCGGATCGGACATCAAAGTCAAAGCAGCATTTCTAAACCAGTGGTCAAAACGCGGTCCAAATATTTGACCTGTGTGCTGTGGGTCATACAAACTATAGAGAATATCTAGCGCTTCATTGGTTACCAAGTCTTTTTGTTCTGTTGTCTCGGCTTCAAAGATATTAAGCCCCATCGGTCTTTCTATATCACCTGCATCAAAGATTATAACGTCCTCGGCTCTTTCCTTTGGGATCTTATTAACAATTTCTTCAAGATCCTGACCGTGAGGGTCTATATATGCAACGCCTTTACCATTTATAATGTCATCAACTATCATATTTTTCATAAGGTTTGACTTACCGGTACCGGTTTGTCCGAGTATATAAATATGCCTCCTTTTATCAACATCAGAAACCCGAATAACCTTATCTCCTCCGCGATAAGAAGACTTTCCTATAACCGTACCTTCCTCAGGAATGCTTAGCGGCAATTCAACCATCTTAGCAGGAAGCCACTTAATACCAGGGGATGGTGTCAGATAGTTTGGTAAATGAAAGATGCTGGATAGTTCCTCTGCATTTAAAATATTTTTATGACCCATGAAGTTCCCAAAAATACTATCAATGGAAAAGAGTTTGTGTTCAAAAAAACGAAAAATATAGTCAGTTACAAGATTATCAACGTTTTTTTCTCTTACAAACTTAAATCCATTTAGATTTTGATTATTAAACTGAGCAAATGAACTTTGGAGTTCATTCAAAATTATTTCTGACCTGTTTTTACTTTCCGTAGAAACAACAAAACGGATAACTGTTTCAAAAGCCATTTTACCTGCTTTTTCTTCTATAGCCTTGTTTACCTCTTCCTCCATAGCCGTAAGTTTTACGGGTTCTGAAGTCTTGACTTGTTGTTGCCCATTTGTCATTGCCGCATCTATCATTTGTACAGCAAAACCCCCACTGTTTTTTTGGTTTTGAGATTTTCTGACAGCTGTACGCCCCTTTTTCATTTTTCTAGCACTAACGGGGCGTATTAGTATTTGGACAGCTGCCCCTTCTCCTTGCTCCATACTACTTAAAGCATTTGTTATAGACTCTAACGGTTCAGAATCAAGATTTTTATAAGTTTTAATAGGGTAAATAAAGTTTTTTATCAGTTTTAGCTCACCTCCACAAACACCTACTTCCTTCCATTCCTCAGAGAAAATATTATACTCCTCTGACTCCTCAACCAGGGCCTCAGGATACTGAGAGGAAAGCATTTTTTCAACCATATCTACTAGTATCACAGGCACGCCCATGTGAAAAAATATTTCCCTATCTTTGGCTATCATTTCTAATGCTATATGTCTTTGGCCATATAAAAAGTTCCTATGAATGTTTTTTATACCTTCTTTGTAGACCGTTGAGAGGTTGGCATAAAAAGTTTCCATAAATGAAATTATTTCTTTTGCCGCTTCTCTGTTGTCGCGGGTCTGTCCTTGCATGTTTTTAGAACCTAAATCCCTAGGAACAGTTATTTTTAGGGGAACCATCTTGAGAGATCTTTCCACCTGTTTTTTATATGCTTTGGTTTTTTTATAAAAATAAATAAAAACCGTCCCGAAAAGACTTAAAAGCAAACACCCTCCTAGAACAAAAGCTATCACATTATTCCCTTTCTATAATCTTCCCAAAACGATCTTTCAAATACTGCACCTGGACAGCTTCATGGTCTTCCTCTTCCTTATATGGATTACCCTTATCATCCTGTATAACTTTTTCGGCTGCTTTAATATATGGTTCACTGCTTGATGATTTTGGGGTAGGTTGTGGATTCGGATTTGAGCTACCACTGACCGGTGTCTGACCCGAACCATTCTTTAGATTATTTGCTATTTCCTTCGCAATTTCTACAGGATTCCTCTTGAAAGTTTTTGCAAGAGCAAAGCAGGGGAATGCAAAATCACGCAATTTTGAGTCTTTTGGAATTTCAAG
>JBBTZO010000027.1:0-15882 GCA_038061315.1 Patescibacteria group bacterium | reverse complement strand
TGTGGCATTCTTATCGAGAAGATAAGAGTTTAGTTTCCGAGTAGCATTCACATCACCTTTTTTGGCCGTAGTAATCAGTTTTTCTACAATGGGCCGTATCTCTTTAGCTTTAGGAAGTGTGGTTCTAACTTTTTCATGTAATACAACAGAAGTTGCCAGATTTCTAAACATTAGTTCTCTTGGCGCTTTATCACGTCCTAGTTTTCTTCCTTTATAACTATGCCTATGCATCTTACTTTTCCTCTTTTTCCTCTGCTTTTTTATCTTTTAACAGGCCAAGCTCATCAAGTTTTTCAACCACTTCGTCATAGGCTTTTGCTCCAAATCCTTTAAGATTTTTCAGTTCATCAAGGCTTCTCTTTAAAATATCATCAACCGTCTTTATATCATTATTTAAGAGAGCATTTGTAGTTCTGGGGGAAAGATTGATTTCTTCAACCATGATACCCACTGAAGCATTTTCTAGTTCTTCTACTGCTACTTCCTTTTTCCTTGCTGTAATGCTTTCCTTACCACTTACAACAAGAAAATGTTCAACCAAAAACTCTGCAGACCTTTTAAGCGCTTCTTCTGGGGTCATTGTGCCATCAGTTTCTATTTCCAAAACAAGCCTATCAAGGTTTGTCATCTGACCAACACGAGTACTTTCCACGTTGTAATGAACCCTTCTGATTGGAGAATATAGTGCATCAAGAGCAATAAAACCAACTCCCAACTTCTCTTTTTTTCTTTTTTCAACCGTTACATATCCCCTACCCTTGTCAACTCTTAGTTCCATCTCAAGTTTGGCATTTTTATTGTCAAGTGTTGCTATTTCAAGTTCAGGATTTAAGATTTCTACATTTTGATTCTTTTTAATATTTGCAGCTGTTACTTTGCCTGCACCACTTGCAGAAAGGGTCAAATATTCCGTTTCATCAGAAGTAGACTTAACTCTTACTTTTTTAAGATTCATGATTATTTCCACCACATCTTCTTTAACGTTTGGCATTGTAGAAAACTCATGAAGCACACCTTCAATCTTTACAGAGGTCACTGCAGCACCCTCAAGAGACGACAAGAGAACTCTTCTTAGGGAGTTACCCAATGTCATACCATAACCTGGATGCAATGGTTCTATCGCAAATATTGTCAGGTTTCCCTTAGATTCTAATTTTTTTATTTCCGGGAGTTTTATTTCGTGTAACACTTTTTTCTCCTTTTGGCTTAAATGCCTTTATTTTGAATATAACTCTACTATTAACTGTTCGTTTATGTTTGGATCGATTTCTTCTCTTTCGGGTACTGCCTTTACTTCACCTTTTAGTTTAGACAAATCTACCAAAACCCAAGATACCTCTTCCTGTCCCTTCTTTTTTGCGATTTCTGTAAAATAACTATTTTTCTGACTGGACTTTTTAACTTCAATCTTGTCTCCGGTCTTGGTGTTATAGGATGGAATATCTACCTTTTTACCATTGATTGTGAAGTGACCATGCCCTACGAGCTGCTTAGCAAGACGACGAGAAGAAGCAAATCCCATTCTGTAGACCACATTATCAAGCCGCATTTCCAGACTCTTTAAGAGAATTTCTCCGGTCAAGCCTTGTTTGGCATCAGCTTTTTCATAATAGTTTCTAAATTGTTTTTCTAAAATGCCATATATTCTTTTGACTTTCTGTTTAGCGCGAAGCTGTATTCCGTAGTCACTTGTCTTTTTTCTTGCAGACTGAAGACCGTGTATGCCAGGAGCATAACTCCTTCTAAATACTGAGCACTTCTGAGAAGAGCATCTCTCGCCTTTAAGGAAGAGTTTTTCGCCTTCTCGTCGGCATTGTCTACACTGTTCTTTTATATTTGCCATTGTTTTTTAAAATCCTGATATTCTGAATTATTAATTCTGAATTTATAATTATTTACACTCTTCTTGGTTTCTTTGCTCGGCATCCGTTATGTGGAAGCGGCGTTACATCTCTGATTGATTTTACATAAATACCTACTGCCTGCAGAGCTCTGACTGCCATATCTCTACCTGAACCAACTCCCTTAACATATACATCTACTTCTGAGAGTCCATAGGGTTTTGCTTTTTCAATGGCTGCTTCCATGGCTACCTGTGCTGCATATGGAGTAGACTTCCTTGAGCCTCTAAAACCACATGCTCCACTTGAACTAGCTGCTATAAGATCGCCATTTTCTTCCGTAATAGAAATAATAGTATTATTAAAGGTTGCTTTAATGTGAACCGCTCCTTTTGAGACGGATCGTTTAACCCTTTTTTTCTTTTTTGTTACTTTTTTTATTACTTCTTTTGCCATAATTATTTTTAGTTAAATTTTATGTTTTCCCTGCTGCTTTTTTCTTACCACTCCCGACTGACATTCTTTTTCCTCTTTTTGTCCTAGAGTTTGTTTTTGTCCTTTGTCCTCTCACAGGTAGTCCTAGTTTGTGTCTTATCCCTCTATATGCATTAATAGATTTCAACCTACTAACATTTACACTAACCTCTCTTCTGAGGTCGCCCTCTATGGTATAGTTTTTTGTGATATATTCTCTTAGTTTGGTTAGTTCAGCCTCGCTTAAATCTTTTGTTCTCTTTATTGGATCAATCCCGGTACCAACTAGGATTTCCTGGCTTCTTGTAAGGCCAATGCCATAAACATATTGCAACGACGCTTCAATCGTTTTTTCTTCTGGTATATTTACTCCTGCAATTCTTGCCATAATATTTTTAAATCCTATTTTTTGAATTATGAATTATAAATTTTTAATTAACTAACCTTGTCTCTGTTTATGTTTTGGGTTATCACAAATAACTCTTACCACGCCTTCACGCTTGATAATCTTACATTTTGAACAAATTTTCTTTACTCCCGCTCGAACTTTCATAATTTTCCTAACTAATTTTTGTGTCTATATGTTACTCTTCCTTTTGTCAGGTCATATGGAGTCATTTCTATAGTTACTCTGTCACCTGGCAAAATTTTTATATAATGCATGCGCATTTTTCCTGAAATATGCGCTAAAATAACATGCCCGTTCTCTAACTCTACTTTAAACATTGCATTCGGAAGAGTTTCGAGGACGGTTCCTTCTACTTCAATTACTTCCTTTGTATCGCTCATTTTTTCCTTTATCTGATTTTCTTAAGCGTCGCATACCATTATACTAGAAAATCTTACTTTTTACAACACTTTTTTAAGCTATTTCTTCATAACTTCTCGTTATAACCTGTGCTCTCATTTGACTCATTATTTCAATAGCCACACTAACCACAATCAATATACCCGTACCACCAATAGCGAAGTTCTGAGTATTTGCAAATATCTGCATAACAAAAGGAAAAACAGCAATAAAACTCAAGAATATCGCTCCCCACAAAGTTACTCTCATTATTAAGTAATTCAGATATTTCTCTGTTTGTGTCCCGGGTCTTATTCCTGGTATAAATCCACCTTGCTTTTGTATATTTTCAGCGACATCTTTGGGTTTAAAATATAGAAATGTCGAGAAAAATGTAAATGAAAAAACTAAAACGAAGTAAAATATCGCATAGCCAATGCTCGCATCAGCAAAAGTAGTTTGAATAAACCCCGATGCTTGTTTTATCCATTGAGTTTTTGCGTTTGAAAGAAACCCCACAACTTTTGGTATATTCATAAATGCTCCGGCAAAGATTATAGGAATAACCCCTGCCATGTTAAGTTTTAAAGGCAGGTGTGTATCAATACCTCCATAAAGCTTTGCCCCTCTCATCCTCTTTGCATAAGATATGGGAACCTTTCTCTTTGCTTCTGTAATGAAAACTATCAGCATTATCATAATAAGTGCTAAAGCGGAAATACCGCCAAAGTTCATAAGTTCTTGGGTGCTTATTTGTTCTCCACCAAAGATTTTGCCTATAGACTGGCCTATAAACTGCGGTAGCATAGAAATTATTCCTGCAAAGATAATTATTGAAATACCATTACCTATCCCCTTCTCAGTAATAAGCTCTCCTAGCCACATCAAAAATACTGTACCTGCAGTAATAGATAGAAGCATTACAAACCACTGTAAAGGACCCACACCACTTAAGAAGCTTACTCCTGACTGACCACCCATAGTTTCAAGGAGCTTTATCATTCCAAAACCCTCAATAAAACAAAGTGGTACCGCTAAATATCTAGTATACTGGTTCATCTTGTGCCGCCCCTCAGTTTCCTTATTCATTTCTTCAAACTTTGGAATAACAATAGTTAGAAGCTGAACCATAATAGAAGCTGTGATGTAAGGACCAAGACCCATTAAAACAACCGAAAATCTACTCATTCCGCCACCGGAAAAAACATCAAAGAAAGGCAGGAGGCTGTTTTTTTGAGAAAATGCTTCTTCAAAAAACTTCTTTAGAGCCTCAGGAGATGGACCGGGTATTGGTATATGAGACAGTACTCTAAAAATCACTAAAATAAAAAGAACAAATAAAATTTTTTTTATCAGATCTTTGTTCTTTAATACTTTTTTTAAATAGTCCATATTGCCTACTAATTACTAATTTTAAACGAATCTACTAATTGATAACTATAATATTGTTATTGGGGCTGTTTGTCGTTCTGTTTTTCTGTTAACTGTTTTTGGATCAGCTTATTTACCTTGCCACCCTTTTTCACAATCTCTTTTTCTGCCTCTTTTGATACATGCTCCACACAAACTTCTACTGTTTTTTCGAGTTTTCCCGTTGCCAAAACTTTTACCGGTATTTTGGTGTTTTCAATAATCCCTTTTTCAAACAACTTTTCTTTAGTAATTTTCCCGGTAAACTTATTTAAATCATTAAGAGATACAACTTGGTTTTTAGGATTCCTAGATTTGAAACCTTTAAGTTGTGGGAGTCTTTTTGTGAGTGGGTTCTGACCACCTTCAAAACCAAGACGAACACCACCACCAGATCTTGAATTTTGACCCTTGGTTCCGCGTCCGGAAGTTTTTCCCATACCACTTCCTATACCTCGACCGACTCTTTTTTGATTTTTTTCACCTATCTTGGGCAAACTATTGAGATTCATCTTTTTTCATCCTTCGGATGATCAGCCGTAAGCTGACATCTTTATTTTTTATTATTTTCCTTGGTCTTTGTTGCTGGTTTTGTCTTCTTAATTTCTTCCTTTTTTTCCACTTTCTCTTCTGTTTTAACTTTTTTTGATTCAGTTTTGATTGCACTTTCTTTGGATTTTTTTGTTTCCGGTCTTTGAGATAAACTCTTTAGAGCTTCAAATGTAGCATAAACGTTATTTATTTTGTTTGATGAGCCAATCATTTTAGATAGTATATCTTTAATACCTGCTACTTCAACCACAGCCCTAACGGCTCCACCAGCAATAACACCGGTTCCGGGACTTGCAGGCTTTAAAAATACACGCGCACCACAGTAAACAGTCTCTACTTCATGAGGAATGGTTGACTCATGCATATTGATAGTAATCATATTCTTTTTTGCCTGTGCAACAGCTTTTGTTATAGCTAGAACTACAGCTGAACCTTTGGCTACACCAACACCAACTCTACCCTTTTTATCACCAATGACAACAGTAGCACGAAATCTTAAACGTCTTCCACCTTTTACCACTCGAGTTACACGATCAATCTGAACAACTCTTTCGTCAAACTCTTTTGGTTCTCTTTCAAATTTTTTTCTCATATCAGCCATTTTTGTCCTTTACTAATTACTAATGATGCTAATTTACTTATTCCCCTTGAAGTTACTTAATTTTATTTATACTTATTATTTAAGAATACGTATATTTGTATTATTCGTAATTGGTAACCTTAGAATTCTAGTCCGCCTTCTCGTGCCCCGTCGGCTACTGCCTTTACTCTACCATGATAGAGTTTTCCGCCTCGATCAAATGTGATCTTCTTTATTTTCTTCTCTTTTGCTCTGCTTGCCAGTTTTACTCCCACCTCTTTTGCTACATCAGACTTTGCTCCTTGTACCTTCTTTGAACCTTTTTCGTAGTCACTTGCACTCACAATGGTTTTACCACTTGTATCATCTACGATCTGAGCAAAAATATGCTTATTGGAAGAAAAGACTGAGAGCCTTGGCATATTCGCCGTTCCACTAACTTTGGCCCTGATGCGCCTCTTTCTTGAATCCTTTTTTTGTACTTTATTATTTTTCATTATCTATTACTTCCCGGCAGCTTTTCCGGCCTTTCTTCTTATTACTTCATCTGCATATCTTATACCCTTACCTTTATAAGGTTCGGGCTTCCTAACTTTTCTTATCTCGGCAGCAAACTGACCAACTTTCTGTTTATCACTACCTAGTACTGTTATGGTATTTTTTTGAACTTTTACTTCTAGTCCCTCGGGTATTTCCATTTCAACCGGTTTGTTGTATCCCATATTTAGAGTTAACTTGTTTCCCTCGGAAGCTGCTCTATAACCAGTCCCCTTAAACTCTAGTTTCTTATCAAAACCGTCGCTAACACCTATAACCATGTTATTTATCAAGGTCCTTGTCAAACCCCAAAGCTCACCTGCCTCAGGAGTTTCTTCTTTTTTAGAAGTAACTATACTACCATCTATGAGTTTAGCATCAATTCTTTTATCTTTAACAAATCTAAGCTCACCCTTTGGACCATTGATTATAATAGTGTCCTCGGTGATATCGGCTTTTACGCCTTCTTTTATTTGTACTTTAAGTTTTCCTATTCTTGACATTTTAAATCCTTAATAAATCTTACAAATTATTTCTCCACCCAAACCTTGTTTTTTGGCTTCCGTTCCTGTCATAACTCCTTTTGAAGTTGATAAAATGACCATACCCATGCCCTGAAGTACGCTTGGAATATCGTTTTTCTTTGTATATACACGGCAACCCGGCTTTGAGACTCTTTCAATCTTTTTCATTTGTCTGTCGCCGTAAGCAAGCTTAACATCTATAAACCCCTGCACCTCTTTTGATACAGAAAAATCTTTTATATAGCCCTTTTTTTTGATTACAGAAAGAACTTCGCGTTTTAAACGTGAGTCTGGTATTAAAACGCTCTCCTTATTAACCATAAAAGCATTTCTGATTCTTGTTAACATATCTGCTATTGGATCATTTACTATCATATTTTTCTCCTTACCAACTTGATTTTGTTACGCCAGGTATTTCCCCTTTGTTTGCCATTTCCCGAAAACAAATACGACACAGCTCAAACTGCTTCATATAGCCCCTTGGTCGTCCGCATTTTTTGCATCTAGTCACTTTGCGTGTTGAATACTTCGGGGTTTTTTCTGATTTTACTACCATTGATTTTCTTGCCATGTCTTTCTCCTACTTTTTAAATGGGAATCCCATATAACTTAACATTTTTCTTGCTTCATCGTCCGTCTTTGCGGTTGTCTTAATATTAATCTGAAAACTAAATGGATGTGGAAACTTATCATATGGAATCTCAGGAAATATTGCGTGATCTTTAATGCCTACACTGTAGTTTCCATGACCATCAAAGGCTCCCGTCTTCAAACCTCTAAAGTCTCGTACGCGTGGCAGTGCGATACCAACTAATCTATCTAGAAAATCATACATTTTTTCACCGCGAAGAGTAACTTTAGCACCTATTTCCATACCATCCCTCAGTTTAAAACCAGCGATTGATTTTTTTGATTTAGTTTTTACCGGAGCTTGTCCTGTAATGATTTTTAAACCTTCTATGACATCTTCTGTCTCCTTAGAGTCTTTTGCGCCACGGCCAACTCCTGCATTTATCATAACTACCTCAATCTTTGGTATTTCCATAACATTCTTATAACCAAAGTCTTCGGTCAACTTCTTTGTAATTTCTTTTTTGTATAAATCTAAAGTTAAAGCCATCTTACTCCTTTATTTCCTTCCCGCATTTTCTGCAGACTCTTTCTTTTTTGCCGCTTTTTAATACTTTCATTGTGGTTTTCACTGATTTATTACAGCTTGGGCAAATAACCTGAACATTTGAAATATTGATAGGCGCCGCTTTTTCTACTATCCCGCCTTGGGGGTTTTTCTGACTGCCCTTTACTGTTTTTTTGACTATATTTACGCCATCAACTATCACTTTATTTTTTCCTATTAATACCCTAGAGACCGTACCTGTTTTATCACGGTCCTTACCTGTCAGAATATAAACTTTATCGCCCTTTTTAACTCTCATTAAAGTACCTCCGGTGCCAAAGACACTATTTTCATATACCCTTTTTCTCTCAGTTCACGAGCTACTGGACCAAAGATTCTGGTTCCTCTGGGTTGACCACTTTTATCTATAAGTACTGCCGCATTATCATCAAAACGAATATTGGAACCATCCTTTCTTCTACTTATGCTTACTGTTCGAACAACAACCGCCCTAACCACTTCTTTTTTCTTTGCAGTTCCTTGTGGTATAGCCGTTTTTACACTAGCCGTAATAATATCACCAACGCGAGCATATCTTCTCCTTGTTCCACCAAGAACTTTGATACACATTATTTCTTTTGCGCCCGTGTTATCGGCTACTTTTAATCTAGTTTGCTGCTGAATCATTTTTTCTTTCCTTTTTCTTCTACTACTTTCCATCTTTTGTTTTTACTCATTGGTCTTGTCTCTTCTATTTCTACTTCGTCACCAATCTTGTGTGAACCACTTTCATCATGAGCTATAAACTTAGTAGATGCTTTATATTGTTTGTGATAAATTGGGTGAGTTTTTACTCTTGTCACCTGAACCACGACGGACTTATCCATTTTGTCTGATACGACTGTACCTTTTAATACTCTTTTCATTTGGTCTCCTTACCTTTCTGAGCTTCTTCCTGAACTAACTCTCTTTCTCTCTTCACTGTTAGGGCCTTTGCAATATCTTTTTTTATAATACGAATCTCTCTAACTTTTGAAGTTTCCTTAGTAGCGACATCAAAAGAAGATTTCAAAAGCTTAGCCTTTTGGTCTGAAATAAACTTGTCCAGTTCTTTATCTTTCATATCTCCGATTTCTTTAATCTTCACTTTTAACCTCTTGTGACTTTACAACTATTTTTGTCTTCATCGGCAGTTTGTGTGATGCCAGTCGCATTGCTTCTTTTGCCGCTTCTACCGGTATGCCGTCCATTTCAAAGATTATTCTTCCGGGCTTCACAACATATATGAAATGATCCGGTGAGCCTTTTCCCTTGCCCATTCCAACTTCATTTGGTTTCTTTGTTACCGGTTTATCAGGAAATACTCTTATCCAAATCTTCCCGCCTCTTTTTATTGATCTCGTCATTGCTCTTCTAGCTGCTTCTATCTGTCTGGAAGTAAGCCATGCATTATCAACAGCCTTGAGACCATATCGGCCAAATGAAATCTCGTTTCCCCTTGTAGACTTTCCTGTCTGGGGATTTTTTTGGCTCTTTCTAAACTTTGTCTTTTTGGGCATTAACATTACTTCTTCTCCCCTGCCTTATTCCTTGTTACACCACCTTTATAAATCCAAACTTTTATACCAATGACACCATATGTAGTGTTGGCTCTTGCTGTTCCGTATTCTATGTCAGCCCGGATGGTTTGAAGCGGTATTTTACCCTCTGACGTAAACTCTCGTCTTGCTATTTCTGCACCATTTAGTCTTCCGGATACCATGATTTTTACACCTCTGGCACCAGCCTTTAAGGCCTTATCAACTGACTGTTTTATAGCTCTTTTGTATGCCATTCTGCGTTCAAGCATGGAAGCTATATTTTCTGCGATAAGTTTAGCGTCAGCTTCAGGATTTCTAACCTCTTCTATATTTATATCTCTTAGCTGGCTTTTTATCATTTTCTGAAGTTTCTTTTTCAACTCAATAGCCCCGGCACCACCTCGTCCTATCAAAACCCCTGGCCTTGAAGTATGAATATTGATAGAGACTTGATTTGCATTTCTTTCTATCTCAACCTTTGATATACCCGACTTTCTACCCAAATTACTCATAATATATTCACGAAGTTTAATATCTTCATGTAGGTATTTTGCATAATCTTTTTCACTATACCACTTTGATATCCAGTCTTTTGATACCTGTAATCTAAAACTTATTGGACTAACCTTGTGACCCATTATTTACTCTCCTTGCTTACTTTTTCGGTCTTTTTCTTATGTGTATCTTTTTCTGCAACTTTCTTTACTGGCTTTTCTTCTCCTTCAACTACTATGGTGACATGTGCCGTTCTTTTTCGGATGGCGCTTGCCATACCCCTAGCTCTTGGACGATGTCTCTTTAGTGTTGGCCCCTCATCAACTAAAATAGTGGAGATAACTAAGTCTTTTTTATCCATTCCAAAGTTGTTCTCAGCGTTAGCTACAGCAGACTTCAGCGTCTTTTCAACTAGTCTTGCTGCCTTTTTAGGCGTAAATTTTAGCGTACTAAAAGCAGTAGATGCCTTCTGGCCTCTTACCATATCAGCAACCAGTCTAGTTTTTCGTGCTGAAATTCTATTATATTTTGATACTGCCTTTACTTGCATATTTTAACCTTTCTTCTGTTCCTTTGCCATCTTACCGCCATGCCCTCTAAACTTTCTCGTTGGAGAAAACTCGCCAAGCTTGTGACCTACCATATCTTCTGATACAAATACTGAAATATGATCTTTACCATTATGCACCGCAAAAGTGTGACCAACCATTTCCGGAGAAATAGCTGAACTGCGAGCCCAGGTTTTAATGATTTTTTTATCATTGCCCAGAGCTTTTACTTTTTTAAGTAGCTTTTCGTCTACATATGGACCTTTTTTCAGTGATCTTGACATATCTTACCTCTTTCTTCCTCTAACTATCATTTTAGATGATCGCGCTTTTCTGTTTCTGGTTTTAAATCCAAGTGCTGGCATACCCCAAGGGGTTTTGGGATGTTTAGGACTTATTGAATGTCCTCCTTCACCACCACCATGCGGATGATCAACCGGATTCATAGCCTTACCTCGAACCGTTGGACGTATGCCCATGTGCCTTTTTCTGCCAGCTTTTCCAACTTTTATATTTTTATGCTCTGGATTTGAAACCTCACCTATTGATGCTAGACAGTTTTCGTCAACTAGTCTTTGTTCTCCTGAAGGAAGTTTTACCTGTACATACTTTCCTTCCTTTGCCATGAGCTGTGCTTTTGTTCCTGCACCTCTTGCAAGTTGTCCCCCCTTACCAGGTGTCAACTCTACGTTATAAATAACTGTACCAACAGGTATATCTTTTAGTATCATTCTGTTTCCGCTTCGTGCATCAGCGTTTTCGCCTGCAACAATCTTTTTACCTATTCGGGCGCCTTTTGGCGCTATCATATAAAATTTTCCGCCTTCTTTTTTCTCAACTAGAGCAATTCGCGCATTTCTGTTTGGATCATATTCTATGGCCGTAATCTTTCCTTCTACATTCCCTGCCATTCTAAAGTCGATCATTCGATACATTCTTTTTGCACCGCCACCTCTATGTCTGACTGTGATTTTCCCTTGGGCGTTTCGGCCTGCTTTCTTTTTTAAAGGAACAGTCAAAGACTTTTCTGGCTTTTTCTTGGTTATATCCAGAAAATCATCCATACTCATCTTGCGTCTAGCATTCGACGTTGGTTTTACAAACTTTACTGCCATTTAAATCCCTTTAAACTCCTCTATTTTGTCGCCTTCTTTAAGTGTTACATATGCCTTTTTAAAGTCGCTCCTTTTACCAAACTTTCTTCCCACTCTTTTTACTTTTCCTTTCATTACAACCGTTCTTACTTCTAAAACGGTGACTTTGAAAAGCTTCTCTATCGCTTTTTTTATTTCAATCTTATTTGCCCGAATATCAACAATAAAAACAAATTTACCATCTTCTGCGTGAGCAAAACTTTTTTCGCTTATTACCGGTTTTTTAAGGATTTTTATCACTTCCATTATTTCTCTCCTCCGGCTAGCTTTAAGCTGTCACCTAAAAATACAAGTTTTTTTGCCCAAAGAACGTCATATGCATTCATTTCTTTGTAGTTGTATATTTTTACGCTACAGTTTAAGTTTCTTACACTTTTATAAACATTTTCATCGCTTTTTTCTGTTACAACTAGCACGTTTCTATTTAAATCTAGTTTTTTAAATAGGCTTGCAAATACTTTTGTACTTGGTTTTTCTAATTTTACATCTTTTAAAACTATTACATCCTCTTCTTTTTTTGTTGTTAGTGCTGCTTTTAGTGCTGCTTGTCTCTTTTTCTTTGGCATATCAAGTTTAAAGTTCTGCTCTGGTCTTGGACCAAATGTCACACCACCGCTTCTCCATATCGGGGATCTTGAAGAGCCTGCTCTGGCTCGTCCTGTACCCTTTTGTCTCCACGGTTTTTTACCTCCACCCGACACTTCAGACCTATCCAGTGTATTTGCAGGTGCCTGTCTCTTATTTGAAGATAAAATATAAACAGCTTCAGCAAGTAATGCTTCATTTGCCTTTCCGTCAAAAAGCTTCGTTGTAACTGTACTCTCTACTTTTTTGCCTGTTTTGTCGTAAACTGCTACTTTCATCTTTTATCCTACACTTTTTATTAAAATTAGTGATTTTCTTGGTCCCGGTATGGCACCTTTAACTGCTAATATGTTTTTGTCAGCATCAACTTTCTCTATCTTCAAGTTCTTTACTGTGGTTTTAGCATGACCCATCTGTCCCGGAAGCTTCCTGCCCTTAAAGACATGCTGAGGATACATCGCCCCAATAGAACCCGGTTTTCTGTGATGACGTGAACCGTGAGTCATCGGACCGCGGTGGAAGTTGTGCCTCTTTATAACTCCTGCAAAACCTTTTCCCTTACTTAAACCTGTAACCTGTATGAGATCACCTTCCTCAAAAATATCACATTCAAATGTTCCACCAACCTTCACGTCAGTCACGTCCATTTCTACTTCCTTCAAGGTTCTAGACTTTGCCTTACCAAGATGTCCCGCTAGAGCTTTTCCTATCTTCTTTTTTTCGCCAAATCCAATCTGTACTGCCTCATATCCATCTTTTTTTATAGTTTTAATCTGTGTGATAACACATGGACCGGCTTCAACCAATGTAACAGGAACCATCTCACCCTTATCGTTGAAATAGTTGGTCATACCTATTTTTTTGGCTAATATTGCTTTCATATTTTTTGCGCAAAAAAAACTTTTCCGACATACAAATAGTTTCTCATAATGAGACTTACCTGTACCCCGTCTTTGTTTTAGTTATTATTCCGTTATATTTAAATAACTTAAAAGATTATAAGCTAAATATCGTACAAAGTCAACAAATTTCTGAGCTAAAAAACGTAATCCCGGGGCGTATGCCCCGGGCTTCTAAGACTTGTTGCTGGTGAGAGTAACTAGTCGTCATCTTCTACCACTCTTATTTCACCGTTGACGCTATTTGTGTAAACTGTTTTGGACGGGAATCGCCTTGCCACAGACTTACCACACTTAACGCAACAGAGAGTCTCGTATTTCTGCCGCGTACCGGGGGTCCGAAAAGGATGCTTTTCCGCGACGAGCCTATTCTTGCCCCTATGTCTCTCCGCTACGACGTCTTCCGTGATTATAACCGACGCCACAAGGTTCCCTGGTATGGAGAAGCCCGCGCCACAAACCCCACCATTGCCGTTGGAATTGGTGCATATTATTTTATCCATTACCCACCTCCGTGAACGGGTTAAGGCTGGTTCGCTGGAAACACCTGGTTGTTTCAGGGTTTTCCAGTGGAAATACTAACCTTCCTATACGTCCCATGACATTCCTCGCTTTCAGATAGAAAATTTGGTTGTCAAAAGTATGTACACGAAAGGGAGGCTCACCCCTCCCTTTTCGAAAAACTTATTTATGGTTAAACTTTAACACATACGTTTTGGTTGGTCAAACTTTATCTGTTTTTACTCTAATATAGAGTTTTCTTTGACTAGCTTCTGTTTTTTCCACCAGTTTCCTAAGCCTATATATTGACCAGCACCAACAGATGCAAGCCCTAACAAGACAAAAATATAAACAACGTGATCGTCAACTATCGGATTGTTTTTGATAGGCATAGAAGCAAGCCACATCAGGAACATCATCACAGAGCCTGAATATGCGGCAATTTTTACACCAACCCCTAATATCAACGCTGAACCGATTAAGAGCAGACCAAGCATAAATGCCCAGTCAACAAGTGTATTACCCGCCAAACTATGGAAGAAATCACCAAACGGTCCTTGGGCAGCTTTTAGAAATCCTTGAGTCGGTGATACACCATCAAGCCATGTTTTCCCGGCCTTTGTCGCATAACCCCAACCAAACACTTTGTCCAGAAAAGCCCACAAAAATATCCACCCCATAACTATCCTTAGTAGGCCCCATATATTTTCTTTTTTCATTGTATCTCCTTTTTTCGTTTATGCTTTTGTTGCATTCAATTTATACCACAAGCGTAAGCGTGTCAATCTGATTATTTTGAAATAAATCAATAAGAGACTCGCATTTTCATGCGAGTCTCTTATTGATTAGGTTCTGGACAAGCCAGAATGACATTACATTTTGATTTCGATGTTCACACATGATGGCAGGGAAAGATCCATAAGCGTATCAATCGTCTTTGGAGTCGGCTCTGTGATGTCTATCAATCTCTTATGTGTCCTCATCTCAAACTGCTCCCTTGAGTTTTTATCAATGTTTGAAGCTCGGATAACCGTCATTGACTTTCGCTCTGTCGGAAGTGGGATGGGTCCGCACACATTTGCACCACTTCTCTCAGCTGTTTCTATAATCTGTTTTGCCGACTGATCTATGAGCTTGTGGTCATATGATTTGAGTTTGATTCGTATTCTCTGCTTTGTTTTTTCTTCTGCCATTTTTTAGGTGCTCATACGTCTAATTAATTATTTTGTAATCTTTGTGACAACTCCAGCGCCAACTGTTCGTCCGCCTTCTCGGATGGCGAATCTTAGGCCTTCCTCGATAGCAACCGGTTGTATGAGCTTAACGTTCATTTCAATCTTATCGCCAGGCATAACCATCTCTACCTTGTCAGGAAGTATTACCTCACCCGTCACGTCAGTTGTTCTGATGTAGAACTGAGGTTTGTAGCCTTTGAAGAATGGTGTATGTCGTCCACCTTCTTCTTTAGTTAGGACGTATGCTTCTGCTTCAAACTCAGTATGAGGAGTAATAGTTCCCGGTTTTGCAAGGACTTGTCCTCTTTCAATACCGGTCTTTTCAATACCACGAAGTAAGATACCAGCATTATCACCGGCTTGTCCTGAATCAAGTGACTTCTTAAACATTTCAATACCTGTAATAACAGTTTTTTTGGTTGGTTTAATACCAACTATCTCTATTTCATCACCAACTTTGACTGAACCCCTTTCGATTCTACCCGTTGCAACAGTTCCTCTGCCCTTGATAGAAAAAACGTCTTCTACCGGCATAAGAAATGGCTTATCAATCTCTCTTTTTGGTTCAGGAATGTATGAGTCTAGAGCATCCATAAGATCCTTGATAGCTTTTTCATTGTCAGCATCACCTTCAAGTGCTTTTAGCGCAGAACCTCTGATGATAGGCGTGTCTTTTCCTGGGAACTCATACTTTGTTAAAAGTTCTCTGATTTCCTCTTCAACTAGGTCAAGCATGTCAGCATCATCAACTTGGTCAACTTTGTTCATGAAAACAACGATATAAGGAACCCCAACCTGTCTTGCAAGGAGGATGTGCTCTCTGGTTTGTGGCATTGGACCGTCAGCAGCTGAAACTACAAGTATAGCTCCATCCATCTGAGCAGCACCGGTAATCATGTTTTTTACATAGTCAGCATGTCCCGGACAGTCAACGTGAGCATAGTGCCTTTTGTCTGTTTCATACTCAACGTGAGAAGTAGCAATCGTAATACCACGATCTCTCTCCTCGGGAGCATTATCGATCGAATCGAAAGGACGCTCATCCGCAAGACCCTGTTTGTGA
>JBBTZO010000026.1:0-12213 GCA_038061315.1 Patescibacteria group bacterium | reverse complement strand
TACATGGATTCCCGATCAGGTCGGGAATGACAGGAAAAATATGAAAAAAGACATACATCCAGAATATAAAACAGCAAAAATAACCTGCGGTTGTGGGAATGTCCTTGAGACAAAAAACACCGCCGGTGACCTTAATGTGGAAATCTGTAGTGCTTGTCACCCTTTCTTTACAGGAAAGCAGAAACTTGTAGATACGGCCGGAAGGGTTGATAAGTTTAAAGCTAGGATGGAAACAGCAGAAAAAATTAAAAATTCAAAAGTAAAAATTAAAAAATCTGAAATAGCTAAACCAAGTGAGGTCAAAAAATTAGATGAGCAAATAGAAGAGATCAAAGAAGAGCTAAAAGAAGAAACTGTTGATATAAAACCAGAAGAAACCAAGAAAGAAAAAGTACAAGACGAGACCACTGACGAAAAATAAATAAATCTTTAAGGTAGCGCTATTTTGGTACGCCAAAAAGCGCTATAATTGTTTCTAACCACCTTTGTCATTCCGGACTTGATCCGGAATCCAGAAAAATAGATCCTGAATCCCCGCCCGAACGACTGTTCAGTCGGGCAGGAAGTTCAGGATGACAGGAGAAAAATGCTAGATAAATATAATCAATTTAAAAAAGAACTTGAAAAAGTCGAGACAGAGCTTGCCTCTCCCGATATCTCTTCTAATACTCAAGAACTAAAGTCATTATCTCGAAGACATACCGAGCTAAAGGGACTCTTAGTGGTATTTGAAAAACTAAAAAAACTAGAAGACGATATCGAGACCTCTAGAGATATGGTTGGAAAAGAAAAAGACGAGTCCATGAAAGAGTTCCTCACTGAGCAGATAACTGAAACCGAGGATAAGATAAAGGAAACTAAAAACAAACTACAGACTATGCTTATCCCAACGGATCCGGCTGATGAGAAAAATGTAATTCTGGAAATACGTGCCGGTACCGGTGGTGACGAAGCGGCACTTTTTGCGGGAGATCTTTTTCGCATGTATTCCCGCTATGCAGAGAAGATGGGATGGAAAGTCTCCGTTTTGTCTTCAAACATCAGTGGTATAGAAGGCATCAAGGAAATGATAGCGCGCATAGAAGGTGAGAATGTTTATAAGTATTTAAAGTTTGAAAGCGGAGTACATAGAGTTCAGCGTGTACCGGAAACAGAGTCTCAGGGACGCATCCACACCTCGGCAGCCACGGTTGCTGTTATGCCGGAAGCCGAGGAAGTAGACATAGAGATAGCCGCTTCTGATATCAAGATAGATGTATTTCGTTCATCCGGTCCGGGCGGACAAAGTGTAAACACCACAGACTCTGCCGTTCGTATTACCCACATCCCCACCGGTATGATAGTTTCCTGTCAGGACGGGAAGTCACAGTTAAAAAATAAGGAAAAAGCAATGTCAGTTTTGCGTTCAAGACTACTCGCTCAAAAGCAAGAAGAAGAAGCGAAAAAAAGAAGTGACTTCAGAAAGTCACAAATAGGCACGGGTGACAGAAGTGAGAAAATACGAACCTACAACTTTCCACAAGACCGAGTTACGGATCATAGGATAGGATTCTCTTCTCACAACTTACCGGAAATCCTAAACGGCAAACTGGATGATATCGTCTCGGCTCTTCAAAAAGCATCACAAGAAAAATCTCTAGAAAACCTAGAATAATCTACTCCCACCTAAAAAACTTGATAGCTAGGATAAATGTTATAACTATCCAGACCAGAAGTCCGAGTATATCCCCCCTGATAGCAACTATATTGCTACCATCTATTATGACACTCCTTAGAGCATCTGCTAGATACGTCAGAGGTAGATATGAGGTAATCGTCTTTAGCCACTCCGGCAGGCCATCACGTGGAAAAAAGACGCCCGCCAAAAACATTTGTGGCATCATAACTACATTGGCCAGTGCCATCACTGTATTTGTTGAGTTCCCAACGCCCGATATGGCAAAACCAAGACACAAGAACACAATTCCGCCCAAAACACCAAGCAAAAAAATCAAGGGTATAGATCCTACTATATGTATACCAAAGAAGAGAACACCAACGGTAAGAACAATCGTTGTCTGCATAACAGATATGATAAGACGAGTTATAACCTGACTAAAAAGTATTATCCTTGGTCTCACGGGTGTCGCAAGGAGACGCCTCAAAACCCCACTATCACGCCAAGTTACAAAAACTGATACCACGCCAAACACACTCATTTGCATAATACCAAGAGCCACCACCCCGGGTATAAGAAAGTCTATGTATGTCAGGTTTTTTGATGATATGGCTTCTTGTTTAAGAATGAAGAGGTCAGGAGTCTGCGCAACCGCGTGAGTATATCTATCAAGCACTTGGTTGACTATGGTTATCCCAATAGACGCCGTTGAGTTCTGCTTGTTGCTGTTATAAAAAAGTTGTACCTCCTGGGGAGTAGGCTTTCCGCCCGTCTTCAGTTGTCCTATGTTCTGCCCAAAGTCCTGTGGCAATATAATGACTATGTCGCGTTCACCATTTTCCAGAGCACTTTTTTCTGTGTTCAAATCTTTTTCTGTAATCTCGAGATTTGAAACTTTTTTAAGCCCTTCTACAACAGGTGCAGATAGCTGATTCTTTGCTTCATCAACTACCCCCATCTTCACCTTGGCAGTACCACCAAAGTCCATAACCCCAAAGATACTCATAATAACGATGGGGAGGAAAAGTGAGAAAAAGATAGCTGTTTTATCACGGAAAAACATCTTTATAGAGTAGATGATAATAGTTTTTATGGATGAAAGTGACTTTTTCATAAACTTACTTTTTATAAATATTAGTTAATTTTTTCATTGAAAATTTATTTTGAATTATTAATTGTGAATTTAAAATTATTATCATGCTTCCCTAAGCAACTTTCCTGTTAAATCTAAAAATACATCCTCAAGATTTGCCGCTTTTTCTACTTTCTTTTTCGTGAATCCTTTTTTGATAAGCCTATCTACCAGATTATCCGGTGTATCAAGCTTTATGATTTCCCCACCATCCATGATGGCCACACGGTCACACAAAACTTCGGCCTCATCCATATAGTGAGTGGTTATAACTACAGTCTTCCCGGCATCTCTGATTTTTTCTATCAAACCCCAAAGGTGGTGTCTGGCTTGTGGGTCAAGTCCAGTGGTCGGTTCATCTAAAAAAAGTACCTTAGGTTCATTTACTAGAGCCGAGGCGATAGAAAATCTTTGTTTCTGTCCACCGGAGAGAGTTTTCACCTGTGCCTTTGCTTTATCTGTCAGTTCCACTTCTTTTAGTATTTCCATAGCATCTACTTTTCTTTGATACAGGCTCCCAAAAAACTCAAGTAGTTCAGTGAGTTTCAAGTAATCAAAAAAGGAAGATGACTGGAGCTGAACACCAATGATACTTTTTACTTTATTCGTATCGTCTTTTACAACCAGACCATCTATACTCACATCTCCAGAATCTATTGGACGAAGCCCCTCTATCATTTCAAGAGTTGTCGTTTTTCCTGCGCCGTTTGGCCCAAGGATACCAAATATCTCTCCTTTCTTTACTTCAAAAGAAATGCCGTCAACGGCCTTAAGTTTGCCATAGGATTTAGTTAAATCCTTAACTTCTATAATGTTTTCAGACTTTTTCATAGTTGTTTGTCATTCCGGACTTGATCCGGAATCTAGTTTCAATTTATGGATCCTAAAGTCATGCTTGAGGATGACAGGGATTGAATTATTGTCTCATATACACAGAAATAATTCTATATTTTTTACTTAATGTCTCCAGGTAAACGATAAACTTCGCTGATATTTCTAAATATTCTGCTTGGCTCCCACCCAAGAGCTGCATACTGTGATCTTTTTATGTCGGCAACAAATCCACCAACATTATCCTTTAAGTCCTCCAGATGAAAGTCTGACCTAGGAATCTTTGCATCTATAATCTCAATTTTCATCTCCTTAACCATCTCTATTTTAGCAATCAATGACGTTTCCTTTTCCCTCCCTCTAAGAGGTATATTTCTTATCCCTTCAATCTGAACCCTGTAAATATCATCCCTTGTTTCAAAAATGAAAGAGTCTCCCCTTCTCACATCATCAAATTTTAAACCATCTAACTGAGTCACCTCCGGCTGTTCAGTCTCATGTTTTAACTGCTTTCTAAAGTTTCTGCTCTCAAAAATATCATCAATATCCTCTATGGATTCTTGATAACCATGAGCCAAGCCATCTTTCCTGTTCAATCCCCGTTTTTTAATATATTTTTTAAATGCCGGTGTTAACTCTTCTTCCCTAGTAACTAAATGCTTAAGAATTAAAAAACTCAAAGCATCTTCCCGAGTAACATTCATATCGCCATTGGACATTAAACCAATATCAGCCACTATTCCTCTTATATTTTGTAGACTTTTATCAAGACGAATAGCCCTGTCTGCAACGTCAGCTAGAACAGAGGCAATTTCATAAAACGGTTTGTTGTCCTGTAATGCTTCTCTGAGTTTTAAAATCAAACCCGGTTCTTTGGGATCTTGGCTATATAACTCTTGTTCTGCTTTACTCCTCTTTTCTTCCCTTTCCTTATCTGTCATAGTTTCAGAAAAAATATTTTGTAGCTGTATTACAGCTCTTTGTTTTTGTTCAAGTGTGGTAAAAGAATGACTCTCGCTCGATAAGACATCTATTACCTTGTCCGTATCTTTCAAGTCTATCCCTTCTAGAAAGTCAGGATAAGGAGGAATAAAGGGAACATGTGAAGATTCCTTTCGCTCACTTTGTTCTTCACTACCTTGATTATGCTCACCTGTTTCGTTCATCTTGATTCCATATCTATGGCGATGATGCCATATTTATCTAGTCTTTCTCTGCCGAAGCTGTAGTGTACTTTTCTGGCACTTTCTTTAGTCGTTCCCTCGCCAAGGATATTTTTCAAGTCTTCGCTATCTAAATATTTCTCAAAGTCTTTATAGACTCTAGTTGCCTTAACAAACTTTTCAAGCCTTTGACCGTCACATAAAATCACCAGCCTATCGCCAGTCTTCATCTGACCATAATATTTACTGGACTCCGGTGCATTCATCGGACGGGTTTCTACAGTTTTCTCGCCGTTTTTAATCCGGTCAAAAATAACCTTATCCGTTTTCCGTATTCTTAAAACCCAAGCTTTCATCTGTTAATATCGGTTAAAACCCCTTGAACTATTATCTTAACCTCTTCATTGAAGTAATCAATATTCTTGATAACCTCTAGCGCTCTGGGTGAAACTCTGGTGGACATAAATCTAACTTTGTTTTTAGTTTTTTCTGGACCATTCTTTTCATAATATTCATAAATATTATAGTCAAAATAGGAAATACTATCTGCATCCATCACTGCATTGGTCTCTTGGTCTCCGCCCACTTCATGATTTTTTACAATACTCGTAACTTTTTCTATAAAATCTTCATCAAACCCATTTTTTTCAAGAAGTTCTTTAGTTACTTGAGCTGATCGAATAGCATGTTCTCTTTTAAAATCATCAATATTCCCAAAATCTTTAAGATTGTGTGTCTCTGTAATCTTATAAACTCCACGATCAATATCATGTGCAAGAGCCGCTATTTGTACCGCATTGTCCGCATCCGGCATCAGCTCTAGAAGCCTTTTCAGGGTATGTTCAGCATGTTTCACTTCAAAATCAAGTGGAGACTCTTTTAAAATTTCTTTAATCTCGTTTTTAGTTTTTGTAATTTTATTCATCTTTTGGTTAAACTTCTATCATTTCACCGTCACTTAGCACTCTGACTTCAATCCCTGTATCTTTCATTGCTTCATTGAAATCTGCTGGCTCTGCCGGATAAGCAGAATTATCATAGTGAATAGGGATAACGATTTTTGGTTTTAATTCTAGAAGCTGTTCTTTCGCCTCTTCAATATTTAAAACTACTTTTCCGCAAATAGGTGTCGCAATAACATCCGCAGTTGTCTTTAACTCAATGGTATCGCCCGGATCATAAAAGCTTGTTCCATCCTTTTCTTCTATCAATACGCCAGAAACAATTGGAACCTTATCGCCACTTGGCAGTATCCCATTTTTTGGGCCATGCTGAGATAAAATCACGGTTATGGAAATATCTTGAGCAACACCAAGTGAATCTATTTTTTGGCCATTCGCAATTACTTCCAAATCTATTCCTCTTTCCTTTAAAATCTCTCTAACACTTGTTGTCGAAAAGATTCTTATGCCATGTTCTTTGTTGCCCTCAATAATCTTGACTACATTCTCTACATCAAAGTGGTCTGAATGCTGATGAGTGATAACCAACACATCAATTTCTTGAAAATCACCCGGCGTAAGAGTTTCTTTCATGCCAAAAACGTAAGTTCCTGGATCTATTAAAATCCTTGACCCCTGCTTCGTTTCAATCAAAAAGCAGGATTGACCATGTTTTGTTATTTTCATAGAACTACTTCCCTTCCCAGTATGCTTCGCCTTCCTTTTCCATCGCTTCCAAACGAGTGTAGTAGTCGCGGATTTCATTCAGGTGGGCAAGGGCGATTTTTGCCGTCATAAGTGGATTATCATTTGTGACATTTGTAGTCCTGTTCACGGTACCGTGTTCTAGTTCTACGTCTAGGCCCACCCGAAACTGCTCTACATCAAACATATCCCACTGGATTCCAAGTCGGTCCCCGATTTCTTTTGCCTCCTCAGTTGTAAACCTTTTATCTGACATAACTTTTCTCCTTATATTTAAGTATCTCTATTATATAAAACATTGACCCCTTTGTCATCTTAGCTTGAAGGATTTTTTTTATTTTTAACAATTCCTAGCAGTAACTCCTTTGCTCTATCCTCTTCTCCATTATCTAAAAGGTTTGAAAGGTTGTTAAAGTTATCCTCACCCAAGAAGCCCACAAAAGATTCTTTTTCTCCCTCGAAATAAGCTCTTCGCAGAACTTTTTCCCCAGTAATATCCTTTATTAGACTTATAATCTCATGTTCTTTAGCTAACTCCGTTCGATACTCAGACTTACCTATAATATTGTTGAGTTCCTCACTACCAAGACCACCAAGCATTTCAATAGTAAAATAATCTGTCAAATATTCATTTAGACGCCCTTCTTTTGTTTTTGTTTCTTTGATGTTCTCTATATCATAAACATTTTTTGTATAATCAACTTCATCGTCCCTAATCCCAGAACGCGTTTTATATTTAGCAAAGTCACCATCACTCTTGTGAGTTTTCCCTTGTCCATATGATATCAGATGGACTAGTTCATGTGATATCACAAACGTAGCAAATTTCTGATTTAGAAATCTTTCTTGAACATAAATAATCATTTCTTCTGGGTTAACATAGGCGGGGTGATCTAGGGGATTTTCAAGACCCCATGCTCCCTTCACAAAGTCTTCTTCTGAACAAATATTGATAAAGTTTCTTATATTAATATCATTTGTATACTCTGGGATAAAATCTCGCATTTTTCTTTCCACTGTATCTATATCTTTTTTAAATCGGGGTTTTCGCATCTCTATATTTTTTATTTTACTTAGCATCTCTATATTTTTATCAACTATAGTAGTATTACCACTTTCTTCTTCAAGGGGTTTGATACTGTCTGTGTCAAAAGCTTCTCTCGTCTTTTTGACTTCATTTAAGACATTGTTAATCTGATGAGCTTCCTCATACTCTTGGCTTATGGCTGGTTTTTCATTTCCCATAAGACTATTTTAACACAAAAAAAGTAAGCTCTTGCTGGATTTATATTATTTTAATAGTTGTATTAGTGTTTTTGTCATCTAGGATAAGAAAAGGCGACTAATGACTCAATGAGTCATCGGTCGCCCTTCTCTGGAACACTATAGTTTAACTAGTCCTCATAACTGGGAAACAGCTCAACCCTTAGCCTCTCGGCTATGAACTGCGCCCTGATACCGGCCCTTAAAAACTCGGACGCCGCCACCTTCAGTTTTTCGGCTGTTATCGGAGTCCCATCATAGAGCCTGCTCGTGTAAATACTGTTTTCGCTCAATATGAGAGCAAGCTCCATAGGTTCAAATGTCGCTTCCGATATCGCCATGTCATCATTGAGAATATCCTCGTTCTCAGTAAACACCTCAGCGATGACTGTTGGTAGTTTGTTGGCATCCAGATTAAACTTCTGGAACCAGATGATTAGAAGTGATTGGATAACCACTTCCACAAATTCCCGAATAGTTTCGGGTTTTTTACCCCCAAGGATCTCATTCATGCCGCTTCACTCCCTTGTCTTGATTGAATCTTTTTGTAAAATACACTCGATTTTGTCGGACAAAAGATATACTACGTACATCACCCCACTCACCAGAAGTAGATATATGGAAAGTTTCGTGGCCTCATACTTATCCGCCGCAGCAGCCGTTAACCAGAATCTGCTTGAATATAATGATATAGAACTTAGAAATGATCCTATAACAGTCAGCAAAATTCATTTTTTGGCTAACTTTCTTTTAAAAAACCAGTGGTAGGCAGCGAAACTCAGAGCTATCTGTGTTACGTAAAGAGGTAGTACGCTTGCTATTATCAGAATGTACAACATTGAACTACCCCCTTCCTAGGGATATATTTTGTTTTGAAGGAACATGAGGAATATTATAACATAATAATTTATAAATTACAAGTGTTTTTTCTATAAACTTATAGTTTTACAAGTTTCTTTTTTGCAAAAGGATAGTATAATTTAAATAATTAAATAACCGCCGCCGATTGCGGGGTAAGGAGAAATGATATGGATACAGATAAAGAAAAGGAAATAGAGGAGAAAATAGAAAAGAAGTTTGAGGGTTGGTGTTGTAGTGATAAGAAAAGAACTGCTACACAAAGCGGTTCAGCCGGGATGGTCTGGTTTCTAGGATTTATCGGTGCAGCTATCTACTATGTCCAAACCGCAAGCGACTTCTGGGATGGGGTTGTTGGGGTGCTCAAGGCCCTCGTCTGGCCGGCATTCCTAATCTACGAAGCCCTGAAGACTTTGGGAATGTAAGTTACTGACTTTGTTCTATTTCTTAATTCTATACACCAAGTAGATTCGTAACCATTATTATTAGTCTATCTTTTTCTTTCGGTTCACTGACAGCTATGAGAAGTGCTAGAGCCGTCAGAGCGTTGTCATTCAACTTTTTCTCTCCACTCTCTTTATATAGAAAATCATTTTTGTCCAAAAAGTAGACAAAGAGAAAAGAACCAATACGCTTGTTGCCATCGGCAAAAGGGTGGTCTTTAATAATAAAATACAAAAGATGCGCCGCTTTCTCTTCTAGACTTGCATACAAATCTTTACCGCCAAATGTTTGATAAATATTTCCAAGAATTGCTTTAAATTTGTCCTCATACTCCTGACCGAAAAGACCGCTTGCCTCCTTTCGAGATATAAGTTCTTTTTTCAGTTCACTCACCACATTAGCACCGTCCTCAAAGGTGAGATGAAACTTACCTCGCCCTTTTCTCGACGGTTTCAGCTTCTCTTTATCGTATTTCTCAAGCAAACTCAGTGTCTTTGAATATCCGGCAAGCAAATCCAATATTTCTTTTTCTTGGCCCTCCAAAAGTTCATGTCCAGACTTTCTTTTTAAGAAGTCTATAGCTTCCTGCAGTTCCTTAAAACTACTCTTCGCCTGCAGAAGTCTTTTTTGATTAATCGTGTAACCTTTGACCAAGTGCTCTTTAAGTGTTTTGGTAGCCCATATACGAAACTGAACACCTCTTTGAGACTTGACTCGATATCCAACAGAAATAATGACATCGAGATTATAAAAATCCACGGACCTTTCGACTTGCCTCTTGCCCTCCGTTTGAACTATTCGGAAATTCCGAACAGTTGGACCTTCCTTCAGTTCACCCTCGTTATAAACATTTTTAATATGTTCATTTATAGTAGGGATACCCTTATCAAAAAGTAAAGACATCTGTTTTTGTGTTAACCAAACAGTATCTTTCTCTAGGCGTACATCAATCCTAGGAGCGCCTTTATCCCGATAGATTATTATCTCGCCTTTTTTAAAGTCTTCTTTTTTATTTACCATAGCTCTATTTTAAGTTTTTAATAATGGCAAAACAAGTAGACAAAGTTAAAATAGCATTTCTGGTCTACGAAGTCCTGAAGACTTTGGGGATGTAAAAAAATTAAGCTGAAAGTTTGCTTAGAACTACCTATCCTTATCTTACCTTCACGCCTACTTTTATTTTTTCAGAGTGATTCTATTTCCTCTTTTATTAAACTAGATTCTGAGTTGATTTGCATTTTCAATTTTCTTATTATATCTTTTCTTTTTTTAATACTATCAGCAATTTTGTTTTGTTCATTTAATGGAACATCTGGAATAATAACCTTTCGTAATTCAATCAAATTAAAGCCCGGTTGAGCTGCTTTTTCAGAATATCTTTCGAGCTGACTATGTATTAATGGAGAATTTATCAATTCGGCAATAAAATATGGATTTGCTTTGTTAGGATCAATGCTTATTTTGCAACAACTTGCGGTAATGTTGGCCTCTTTTATCAATTCTTTAGGGAAAAGACAAGCTTTTCCAAATGTTGCTCCTGTCTTTGCAATAATAATGTCATCTTTCTCAGCCTTGCTTCTTAAGAGTGTTTGATGCTTGTCTTTTGCAATAAAGGCAAGATCATTGGGATGAAACTCGTTTATTCCAATGTTTTTGACCCTAATAAGGGGTACCCCCTCTTTTTTATAATCAGAAACATGCAACTGTGTTCCAAAGGGACCATCAACTATTGAATATTTTTCTTCCTTTACTAATGCTGATAGATGAATATACTTTTCTTTCTTTATTTTTCTCAGTAATTTTAAATACTTTGGTTTATAGAAATTAACTGATAGCAACTCCCCATCATCCCTTTTGATCACATAAAAACTTTCATCATCAAAAATTTCTTTATTTTTTGTTTTAAATTCTTGATAATACCAAGAAGCATTTGGAAGATAGTCGGCATCAGGTCTATTATTTGAGTCAAAACTAATTTTTGTTATATTCCCCATCAAAATTTTATAATCCAAGGATTTCGGTTTCTTTCTTGTCATAAAAACTAAACTTGTCTGAATACCCGTAGCACCAGAAGGACTAAACGCATAATTAGGCATTTTAAAGATAGCATCAATGGTAACATTTTCATCAAGCCAGTCTCTAACATATTGGAAAGTAGTATTCATCAAAATACTCTCTGGTAATACAATACCAATTTTGCCAGTTTCTTCTTTTGCCAACCTAATACATCTTTCTAAAAATAGAATCTCTGATTGTTGTTTATTTCTCTTTATCCCAAGATTAAATTTATCAAGGATCTCTTTTTTATCTATTTTCGCCCCAAAAGGAGGATTTGTTATAACAATATCAAACTTATCTTCTTTAATGTCTCCCGTATCTATCAGACCATCTCCCCGATAAATTTTTGTGCGCCCGTCACCATGTAGGTACATATTTGTTTTGCAGGCAATTTCTAGACGCGGGTTTATCTCAATACCATAGAGATATTCTGAAGACAATTTTATTTTTTCAATGTCTTTTTTGTTACTATCCCAATTACTACTTTTTATGTTGTCTAAAAGTCTTTTATAAGATAAAACCAAGAAACCGCCGCTACCAAAAGCGGGGTCAATGATTAAATTACCAATCTTCGGTGATACAATCTCAATCATAAATTCTTTAATTCTATCTGGAGTAAAAAATTGTCCAAGTCTTGCTCCTCTAAAAATGGAGGGAAGAAATGATTCATACGCTAAACCGATCAAGTCATCTTTTGTTTGAGAAATAGCCTTTTGTTGCAGTATTTCGACTATTGAAATCAGCGTTTCAGCACTTAATTTTATTTTTTCATCATGACTAAATATTCTATTGGCTTCTTCGAAATTATTATTGGCATCTTGAAAAATCTTATTTATTTCTCCGATCGGATCTTCTTTAATTATTTCTTTTCTAAAACGATTATTGCTTCTTTTTTCCTCTTGAATCTTTGTAAAAATTATTTTATTCA
Source organism: Patescibacteria group bacterium (assembly GCA_038061315.1). Taxonomy (GTDB): domain Bacteria; phylum Patescibacteriota; class CPR2; order UBA1875; family JAJYID01; genus JAKANV01. Next base: position 233 of record JBBTZO010000026.1, on the reverse strand, counting down.
CTTCATCAAAGCTACTAATAGGGTCAAGCCCATCGTTGCCTCTAATGATGTCATGACACTTGTCAAGCGCACTTTTTATCTCCTGAACGTTTTTATACCCCTCTATTATGAATCTTCCCGCTTCCTCCTTTTCTTCTCTGCTAATTTTTATATCAGCAAGAAATGAAATCAGCGCATTCTTCTTGGGTATATCCGATAGTTGTTGTTTGGTTTTAACATCATAAACATAATAG
>JBBTZO010000025.1:0-14589 GCA_038061315.1 Patescibacteria group bacterium | reverse complement strand
AAGGAATCGTCCCGGATCTGAAGGCGAACGAAATAGCCGAGGCCAAGATGGTTCCTCACTTCAAGAGCAATGAATGGGCCGAAGGGCTAAGTGCCGGTGGGAGCGCAGTTGCTGATCTCTTCTACGCGGACAAGAGAGCCAGTGGCGTAGCGGACTCAGAGGGGCAGACAGATCTGGTGTCAAGCAGTGTTATGCCGCCGACCTTCGTTATCATTCTGGCGCTGTTCACCCTTATCGGACTGACTGCTTTGGTAGGTTACTTCTTGCTCTTTAAGGGGAGTGAGGAGGAGACATATACGCCGTCTATAGTCGATATTGACGATGACGAACCGTTATTGGGAACCTTGGCAACAGGGGCAGTCCTCGGATCTACGCTTGGAAGCAACGAATCCTCAGGCGATTCCGGCGAAGAGCACCATCGTCCGCATCGCTCATACAGTGATGATGACGACGGTAGCAGCTCTTCCTCAAGTTCAGGCAATGACAGCGGTTCCAGTGGACTTGATATCGGCAGCTTCGGTGGCGGAGACGGCGGCGGAGGTGGCGCGAGCGGCGGCTGCTAACGCAGCATGCAACACGGATGTAAAAAAGGGACCCTGGCTTTTTATGCAGGGTCCTTTTTTCTTTTTTTATAATTACGTCCAAGAAAGTCATTGACATTTGCACGGATGTGTGCTAGTATGGGTCCAACGTTTTGAAGTTCTCAAAATATGAAATTAAATGATATGCATGGATTCCCGCCTGCGCGGGAATGACAGAGGGTATGAAAATAACCGAGGAAGATATTGCTAGTGCTGGTGATTTATCAGCAATTAATGAGCTCGTTTCAAAGTGCGAGCGATGTGCTTTATATAAGACCAAAACGAAGGATGTACCTGGTGTTGGCAGTGAAAATGCCGATGTAATGTTTATCGGTGAAGCGCCGGGGAAAGACGAAGATTTGCAAGGAGAGCCATTTGTTGGACGCGCCGGACAGCTTTTAACTGAGTTGATTGAAGGTTTAGGACGGGAGAGAAAAGATGTCTACATTGCAAACGTTTTAAAGCATCGTCCGCCGTCAAATCGTGACCCATTACCCGAAGAAGCTGAGATGTGCTGGCCGTTTCTAAAACAGCAGATTAAAATTATAGATCCAAAATTGATAATATTTCTAGGTAGACATGCGATGAATAGATTCTATCCGACACTCAAGATTTCAGAGTGTCACGGAAAAGCGTTTCGAAAGGAATTATATTTTGAAGGACTAGATTCCCGCCTACGCGGGAATGACAGGGGTGGACGAAAACAAGTATTTCTAGCCTTATATCATCCCGCAGTGGCGCTTTATAATGGGAATATGAAAAAAACGTTACAAGAAGATTTTAGCAAAATACCTAAAATATTAAAAAAGATTAACGAAGAAAATTTGAATAATAATAACGAAGATACCCCGACGCTTCGATCGGGGCAAGCAAAAATAGAACAAACTAAACTATTCTAAATTGTCGTCCTGAAGCATGACTTTAGGATCCAGTTTGATTAATCTAGATTCCGGATCAAGTCCGGAATGACAGAATATAAAACTAAATAATAACTAATTAAACGCCTCTGACGATACTGTCGGGGTAAGACCCTCCTTCGCTAAAGCTACGGAAGGGTGAAAAGGAAAAAAATTAACAAAATGAACACAAAAAACAAACCAAAAAGAAAAATGCCTACGGCTCATGATGTAGCCATAAAGCAAAAGAATATTAAAACAAACAATGAGACCGCTATGGTAAGCTCGATGCCTCATGCATCCGGAAAGGGAGTTCTAAAAATAATCCCTCTCGGAGGTTTAGGTGAAATCGGCAAAAACATGACCGTCTATGAATATGAAAACGATATTATCATCATCGATATGGGATTTATATTCCCAGACGGTGACATGCTTGGTGTGGACTATCTAATCCCCGACATTTCGTATTTGCAGGATAAAAAAGACAAGATTCGAGGAGTCCTTATTACACATGCTCATGAAGATCATGTGGGAGGTATACCTTACATTTTGCCTCAACTGAATGCTCCCATCTATGCGCCAAAGCTGACCTGCGGACTTATCGAAGCAAAGATAGCCGAACATCCTGGTGCGAGAGGAATAAAACTAAACGTGATAGACCCGGACAAGGATAAAATAAAGCTAGGAACCTTTGAAATAGAATGGTTCCGAGTAGCTCACTCTATTCCTGACTCGGTTGGTATAATCATGAATACTCCGGAAGGACGTATAGTCTACACGGGTGACTTTCGATTTGACCACTCTCCCGTAGACGGGAAAAAAACAGATATGGCGAAGCTTTCAAGACTTGGAGACAAGGGTGTTCTCGCACTACTTTCAGATAGCACAAACTCTGAAGTACCCGGATTCTCGATTAGTGAGCAAACCATTGCGAATACATTCGATAATATTTTTGAAAAAGCGCCGGGACGAATAATAGTTGCTGCCTTTGCCTCACAGATTAACAGAATCCAACTAGTTATAAATGCTGCACAGAAACATCACAGAAAAATAGCATTTTCGGGTAGAAGCCTCCTGCGCAACATAGAAGTTGCTCAACGTCTTGGATATCTGAAAATTCCGCAAGGAATTGCGATGAAGATTCAAGATATTGCCACGTATTCACCAGATAAAGTGGCCATAATGTGTACAGGCTCTCAGGGAGAGGCTATGGCAGCGCTATCTAGAATAGCCCGCGGAGAACATAAACAAATAAAAGTAGGAAAAGGCGACACGGTAGTTTACTCATCCTCACCTATTCCGGGTAACGAAACATCTATTACCACGGTTGTTGATGATCTTTTTAGACGTGGCGCAGAAGTAATATTTGATGAGAAACAAGGCGACAGAACTCATGTTTCCGGACATCCGGGTGAAGAAGAACTCAAGCTAATGATGGAGCTTGTAAGACCAAAATACCTTATTCCATGGCATGGAGAAGTTCACCATCTCGTTCACCATGCTCAGCTTGCTCAAAGCATAGGTATACCAAAGGAAAACACTTTTGTTTTAGACAATGGAAATGTTCTTGAAGTTGCTCATGGCAAAATTGTTTTAGCTGATAAAAAGGTACAAAACGGTATCGTCCTCGTTGACGGTCTTGGAGTGGGTGATATTGGAGAAATAGTTCTTCGGGATAGGAAAGTTATGGCAACCGAAGGAATGTTTGTGGTCATCTGCACGGTTGATAAAAAAACCGGCAGACTTCTGACCTCACCGGATATAATCTCTCGAGGATTTATATATATGCGGGAAAACGAACAGCTTGTTAACAACGCTAGAAATGAAGTTAAAAAGCTGATGGTGAGACGCGACGGTGAACCCATGCCTGACTGGACAAAAATGAAGTTGAAAATTCGCGATCAAGTCAGTCAGTATCTTTATAGTTTCACAAAAAGAAGTCCGATGGTTATCGCTGTTATAATAGAAGTCTAAGGAAAGAAACAAAACACAAGAGACAATAATCAAACAAATTTCAAATACTCAAAATTCCAAGTTTCTGATTTATTGATTGATTTTTGTTTGTACCTTGCTTTCTTGTAACTTGTATCTTCATTTGTCTTGTCCTAGCTTTGAAAAAATCACGTAGGATAAAAAAGAGACTCTACAATAATTAAAATAAATCGAGTATAATATCATCATGGCAAGACATAGAAAACCAGGTAGGCCTAAGGGTTCAAGCAATAAGAAAAAAAAGACCGAAAGCACATTAAATCCGAAAATAGTCGGTGAAATAGTTGCGGTCGGACTTTTTATCTTAGCTGTGATACTTCTCGCTGGAGCTTTTAACTTCGGTGGGTCTTGGGCACTCAAGATATTTATGAGTTTCAAAGATGTACTCGGTTTTGTCGTATATCTCATGCCATTTATTTTGATAGGTGTTGGTACCGGACTTTTTTTCCCAGAGAGATTTCCTGTCAACAAGATTTCTGTTGCCGGACTAGGTCTATCAATTGTGTCTCTTTGCGGAATGTTCCAAATACTTTTTAGCGGACTGAAAAAAGATAGTGGCGGAGGGATGCTTGGTTCACTTCTAACGACACAGATTCTAAAAATATTTAACTCTCCCGTTTCATTTTTAATATTTACCGCGACATTAGTTATAGGACTACTTTTGGCAACTGACACTTCTATTCGGGATATTTTTGCTTTCTTTAAAAATAAAGAAGAGGGTGAAGAGAAGAAACCAAAAGAAAATATTAAAATTAATGAGGGTGTCGCTGTCGCCAAGAATGTCTCGGATAAGTTTAAGCCGGAACCAAAAGAGCCGGAAGTAATGATGGTTGGAGATGACAAGGACTGGAAACTTCCATCCATAGAGCTACTTGAAGACACAACAACAAAGGCAGATAGCGGAAATGTGAAAGAAAATGCAGCTGTCATACAGGAGACTTTGGCGAAGTTTAATATTGATGTTGCTATGCGTGACGTTAATGTTGGTCCGACGGTAACGCAATACACTTTGAAGCCCAGTGATGGTGTAAAACTATCAAAGATTACCAATCTTGATCGTGATTTGGCACTATCACTCGCTGCTCATCCAATAAGGATTGAGGCGCCAATACCGGGAAAGTCACTTGTTGGGGTTGAGATCCCAAATAAAAAAGCGGCTACGGTAAGACTTAAAAATATTCTCATGAGTGAAACATTTAAAGGTCGTCGCTCAAAACTAGCCGTTGTTTTGGGGCTTGATGTTTCCGGACACCCACAGATAGCCGACATAACAAGGATGCCTCACCTGCTTATTGCCGGTTCAACCGGTTCAGGAAAATCTATTTCTATTAATTCATTACTTTTAAGCCTTCTTTATCAAAACTCACCAAATGAGTTAAAACTAATACTAGTTGACCCAAAAAGAGTAGAGCTCTCTTTATATAATGACCTGCCACATCTTCTCGCGCCGGTGATAGTTGAACCTGAAAAGACAGTATCGGCTTTGAAATGGGCAATCATAGAAATGGAAAGACGCTACCAGTTGCTCCAGTCGGCCGGAAAAAGAAATATTGTTGACTTCAACACTATAAAAGGCAAAGAAGGAATGCCATATATTGTGATTGTTATTGACGAGTTGGCTGACATTATGTCGGTAGCACACAAAGAAGTGGAGGCTCTCATTTGCAGACTTGCTCAGATGGCGCGAGCAGTTGGTATCCATCTGGTTTTAGCAACACAGCGTCCATCAGTTGATGTCATAACCGGTCTTATTAAGGCAAACATTACCACCAGGATTGCATTTTCTGTAGCTTCACAGGTTGATTCAAGGACAATACTAGACCAGTCGGGTGCCGAGAAGCTGCTTGGAAATGGTGACATGCTTTTTGTTTCTGCAGAGTTTTCCAAACCGAAAAGAATACAAGGGACATTCATTGCAGAAAAGGAAGTCAAGGCTGTGACAGACTTTGTTAAGTCAAACGGAAGCCCGGAGTATAATAAAGAAGTGTTGGAACAGAAAATCGGTGGAATCAAGGGTGGTGACTTTGATATACCGGATGATGATCTTTTTCTTGACGCAGTCGACTGTGTTATTCGTTCAAACAAAGCATCTTCGTCACTTCTTCAAAGGCGTTTAAGAATTGGCTATGCTAGGGCAGCGCGACTTTTGGATTTACTTGAAGAGCGAGACGTAGTTGGACCGGCAGATGGATCGAGACCGAGAGATGTTCTTATTAGTGATATATCAGAGATTATTGACGAAAAAGAAGAAGCGGAGATTTAAATGGCGCCTGCTAAGTTTATAAGAACAACGATTTCCGAAAGGGAATCTCTGGGTGAGAAGCTGGCGAAAAAAAGAAATTCGCTTCATTTGGATATTAAAGATGTTGAAAAAGCGATAAAAATACCAGCGCGCCATATTCTAAATATTGAAGATGGAAACTATTCCAAACTTCCGCCGGATGTCTACACCAGAGGTTTCATTAAGAGCTACGCGGCATTTTTAGGATTGAACGCAAAAAAAATATTGAGTATTTATGATAAAGAAAGGGGTTTAGAGAGAAAAGTTAAAATGGTTCGAGAGCCTTCTCCAAAAACCAAGCCAGCACTCAAAACGCCGAAACTTATTATAACCCCCAGAAGACTGATATTGATTGGCTCTTCTCTCTTGGTATTTGCGGTTCTTTTTTTCATTGGATGGCAAATCAAAATACTTACTGCACCACCATCTTTAACCATCAAGAGTCCGGCCGACAACCTAAATGTGACAGAGGACTATGTCTATGTTGAGGGTCAGACGGACAGAGAGGCTGAACTTTCTATAAACGATGTCAAGGTCGGTACTGATGACTCCGGTATTTTCAAGGAAAGGGTTAGTCTTCAAGACGGGGTCAATATTTTAAAGATTAAAGCAAAAAATAAGATGGACAGAGAAGTGAGTATTGAAAGGAAAATATCAGCACAGTTACCGTTATCGACCGCAACCGTTGACAGGTCTATTTATCCTCTAGAGGTCAAAGTCGTTATTGGACCCAATCCCGCAACAGTTGAAATAGTTCGTGATGGAGAAAAGTTGAATGTTTCGGGTGTGATGCTTGCCGGTTCTACGCAAGTATTTTATGCAAAAAATGATATAATTATCTCTACTAATAATGCCGGTAGCACAAAGGTTACCTTGAATAGCAAAGATCTAGGGCCAATGGGCAAAGAAGGAGAGGCAATAAAAGATAAAAAGTTTAGTAAGTAATTTACCTTACCAATTACAAATAATACTAATTTACTAATTCTTGTTTAGCTTGATAGCCTCATAAATTGGTCTAGACGAGAATTCGTAGATTCGTATTATACGTAATTAGTAATTTCAGTAGCAAGTTTAATAATTGGCAGGAGGATACATGAGTAAAGATTTTTCATTTGATATAGAGAGCGATTTTGACATGATGGAGATGACAAATGCCCTCGACCAAACACAAAGGGAAATATCTCAAAGATATGACTTTAAAGGCACCGACTCTTCTATTGAGTTTGATGAAGACAAGAAAGGCTTGGTCTTAATTGGGGACAGTGACTACAAAGTTGATGCCATGATAGATATTATAGAGTCAAAAATGGTTAAACGCGGGTTGTCACTAAAGATTTTGGATAAAACAAATGCTAAAGAGTATGCCTCGGGTGATAAGGTACGGCAAAAAATAGTTTTCAAAAAAGGCATGGACACAGAAAAAGCGAAGAAACTAACAAAAATAATCCGCGAGGCTTACCCAAAGTCAAAGGCACAAGTACAGGGAGAAACAGTTCGTGTTTCTTCATCATCAAAAGATGATTTGCAAGGTATTATGACTCTTCTTAAATCAGAAGAAAACCTTGATATCCCACTCCAGTTTACAAACTATAGATAGATAACCTTTTATGAACGAGGTTTATCATGAGAAAAAGAAAAAAGCAGACAAATAAAAAATACCTTCTATTTATTGGGCTATCAGTGTTAGTTGCCGGTAGTTTTTTGTTTTTCAAGATGATTGAAAAGCCAAAGAGTCAGCCCGAAACTAAAGTTGAGGAGAGGACGAAAGTTGCCGAGACGAAATTAGAGACCAAAAAAGAAGAACCGGTTGTTATTAAAGATTCAGCTTTGTTACCCGTTCCCTATACACTACAGGGACCGCTAGATAACTTGAGTATTCACGAGGAATCCTGCGAGGAAGCTGCAGCGCTAATGTATCACTATTTTTTACAAGGTCAGACCACATTTTCGGGAAGTACCATCATACCGCCTCAAACTGCAAATGACGAAATGTTGAAAATGAAAGCGTGGCAGGTAAAAAACTATGGCGTTGAACCGGATCTTAGCATAGAGAAACTTGGTCTTTTCATGCAGCAGTATTACGGATATAAATATCAAACGTTTAAAAATATAACAAAAGACGATATTAAGCGCGAAATATCAGCAGGACACCCGGTTTTAGTCCCTGTTATGACCCACAGTTTAAAGAACCCAAGCTACGGACCGAAATCTGTATACCATATTTTAGTTATAAAGGGCTACAATGCTCAAAATGTCATCGCTAATGATGCCGGTATCAGAGGTGAAAGCATTCAGTACTCTTGGGACGTGGTTTTCTCAGCCATTGACGCCCAAACCCCAAAAATGGGGCAAGGGAGAGAGATGGTTGTGCTGATGAAATAAATTTCTAAAGAAGGTCGGACCCTTGCAGTACTCTGCCAGGTCCGACCTTCAAAGCAAAACAATACAAGGGACGGACCCTTGTAATTGCGGGCTCTAGAGCTCAACTATCTTATTTTTTTCTAAGTAATTTTTAACAATTTTGAATAATAACTCGTGTCCTTGGTTGTTTAGATGAAGTCCATCCATTAATAATTTCTTATAATCTTTCTCCTTAAAAACAGAAAAAATTTCAATAAAGTTAATTTTTTCTTCTAAACAAATTTGCTGTAATTTATTATTATATCGCTCTAAATTCTCATTCTTGAGATAATAATCAAAAGTTTTCCAAGGATTACATAAAGAATCATCTACTACACCGGGTCCTATAATAACGGGATGGTTTGAATATTTTTTAGACAAGCTAATAAGATCTCTAACATTTCCCCCAAATTTTTCTATTGGTACAGAAAAGTCATTTTTCTCTTTGGACCAGCAGATATCATTTTTGCCGATACATAAGATAACAATTGTCTTATCTGGATCCTCAATGTCATAAACCCGTCTCCTTGTTTCGTCTTCGAATCTCTCCAATAGATTATCTGATGTATCTCCGCTCACGGCAAGATTATAGAGAAGATAATAATATTCCCCATCTAAGAGAGTCTTTTTGTCCATTAACTTTCGTAATCTTTGGACCCAGCCGCCCTCATGGTCTCCATAACCATAATCATTACTGCTGCCAAATATAATTATGTGTGACATTTTTACTCCAAATTATCTTTTAATAATAACAAGTATTAAGATTAATTTCTACTTGTATACTAGTTTATAGTATACAAAACACTTGACCTGTGGATAAGTTATAGTATACACTTATGCTATACAAAATGATTAAGTTGTATAGTATTAATAAAACATTGTCATTCTGAATGAAATGAAGAATCTCATTAGATCCTTCGCTCTCGCTCAAGGATGACGGACAGATAAAACGAGGTGTAGTTATGGCAAAAGAATTAACTGATAAACAAAAGAAAGTACTGACTTGGATAAAGGAATCTGTTGATAAGACAGGTGATGCGCCAACAGTACGCGAACTTCAGGTCAAGATTGGCTGTTCCTCACCAATGGGTGTCGTTTCTCACCTACGAGCCCTTGAACAAAAAGGTCAGATTAGACGGCTTGGCAATCAAGCGCGCGGAATAGTCGTTTTAGATGGCAGAAGTATCCGTGATTCTCACGATCACGATGTTGTAAATGTGCCCTTGGTTGGTAATGTTGCCTGTGGTATGCCGATATATGCAGAGGAACTGATTGAAGACTGGATTCCCCTATCTACGAAATTAGTGAAAAGAAGCCAGGATGTTTTCATGTTGACAGCAAAGGGCGACTCTATGGATCAGGCCGGTATAGAAGAAGGTGACTATATCATTTTTAAGAAACAAGATACGGCTGAAAACAATGATAAGGTAGTAGTTTTGATAGGAAGTGAAGCAACTGTGAAAAGATTGGATACTACCAAGGGGAAAGCTATGTTTCAGCCAATGAGTTCAAACAAGGAGCACAAAGTTTTGGTTCCGGAAGAAGGAACGTTTATGATACAGGGCAAGGTTATAGGGGTTATTAAAAATTTTAAAGAGTAAAGCAAGGAGTGAGTCATGAGAGATTATATAGAAGTACAAATTATTAGAAAAGCTAACGAGTTTTTTTCGCTCGTTCATGATAAAACAAAGGGTATCAAAAAATATAGTAATTTTCTGGAAGCAATGAGAGAAGATTCTGCAGAAATCATGTCTTTAGTGGCGCTGGGGTATGAGTGTTATAGTGAGAAGGAAAGGATTGAATGTTATGAGAGAGCAATAAAACTTTGTGAGAATGTTCTCTTCTATGCCCGACTTTTTAATGAATACCAAAGAATTACAGGAACAAGCTACAAAATGATAAAATGTCAGGGTGATCTTTTAATAAGACTACTTGAGGGGCTAATAAAGGTTGAAAAGAAAAGCAAAGTTAGAGGGCAATATCTCTTTAACTTAAAGTTTGCAAAATAGCGATTACTAATTACTAATAATACCAATTTACCAATTCTCATATAGGACAATAAATGAAAAAACGACGAAATGATTTGATTTATCCAAAGTTAAGCTACAAGCTAGTAGGTATCGCCTTTAATATACATAATAAGTTAGGCGGAGATTTAAGAGAAAAATCCTATGAAACAGCGTTTGCTAAAGCTATGGACAAGGCTGGTGTCGAATATAAAAGGCAACTTAACATGCCAATTCAATATTTGGAGACAAAAGTAGCTAATAGGTTTTTTGATTTTCTAATCAATAATAAGGTAGTAGTTGAGCTAAAAATAGGTGGCAGATTTTTAGCCTCAGATATTCAGCAAGTTCACGAATATTTAAAAATCTTTGGTTTACAACTTGGCATTATAATAAATTTTGGGAAGAAGGATGTGAAGTTTAAAAGAGTTTTAAATCTAGAATAGAATTAGTATATAAGTATTATTGGTAATTAGTAAGGGAGGAAGAATGACGGACGAGAAATCAGGTAAAACAGCAGCCATACAGATGGCGGTAGATCAGATAGAAAAACAGTTTGGTAAAGGCGCCATAATGAAGCTTGGCGATAAAGGAACTCAAAACATTCAGGTTATACCAACTGGCTCACTGTCGCTAGACATAGCGCTTGGGGTTGGTGGTGTACCGAGGGGTAGAGTAGTAGAGATTTATGGACCGGAGGCTAGTGGTAAAACAACACTCGCATATCATATAGCCAGTGAAGCCCAGAGAAAAGGTGGAGTAGCAGCATTTGTAGACGCTGAACATGCCTTGGACCCTGAATATGCGAAAAATATTGGTGTTGATATAGATAAACTCCTAGTTTCTCAGCCCGATACGGCCGAACAAGCACTTGAGATAACAGAAACATTAGTTCGTTCAAATGCAGTCGACGTTGTTGTTATAGACTCTGTTGCGGCTCTTGTCCCGAAGAATGAAATAGAGGGCGAGATGGGTGACTCTCATCTAGGTCTTCAAGCGCGACTTATGTCACAAGCTCTTAGGAAACTGACCGGCGCGACATCAAAGTCAAATACGACTCTCATATTTATCAATCAGTTGAGAATGAAAATAGGTGTGATGTTTGGTAATCCCGAAGTAACAAGTGGTGGGAACGCTTTGAAGTTTTACTCTTCTGTTAGGATTGATATCAGGAGGAAAGAACAGATAAAAGACGGTGAAACGATTATTGGGAATCATGTAAAAGTTAAGGTTGTGAAAAATAAGGTTGCACCACCATTTCGTTCTGCTGAGTTTGATATTATGTACAATGAAGGCATATCAAAATATGGTGATATCCTGGACTTGGCCGTAACCGAAGATTTGGTTAAGAAAAGTGGCTCTTGGTATGAGTTTAAAGACAAAAAAATCGGTCAGGGGCGCGAAGCAACAAAGCAGTTTTTGAAAGACAATCTTAAGGTTTCTGAAGAACTAGAGAAGGTCATTAGGATGAAGTATTTTCCGGTAAAGAAATGATGGGGATGTTCCTCACCCGTCATGCTCGCCTCCTCTGTCATTCCCGCGGAGGCGGGAATCTAGACTATAAAATATGAATTCATACTATGTTTATATAATGGCCAGTGACAGGAATGGCACCCTTTATATTGGTGTTACTTCAGTCTAATAAAAAGAATTTTCAATCATAAAAATGGTGTATATGATAGTTTCACAAAGAAATACACAGTAGATAAACTAGTTTATTTCGAAGAAACTAACAGTATCAAAGAGGCTATTAAAAGGGAAAAACAACTCAAAAAATGGAATCGTCAGTGGAAAATGAGAATTATCGAAGACCTCAATCCTAAATGGAAAGATTTATCTGATAGTATTGTTTGACTGGATTCCCTTCTTCAAGGGAATGACAAAACATGGAAAAGAAAATTACAAAAATAGAAAAACAAACCAAGCGAGATAGGTATAACATCTATCTCAATGGTGTTTATAGTTTCTCGTTGAGCAGTCATGTTCTAGTTGATTGTGGCCTAGAAGAAAACCATAGTTTAACAGATAGGCAAATTGAGGAAATAAAAAACGCTGATGAGACAGGGAAAGCATACAATCGGGCAATTCTGATTCTCTCTTATCGGGCAAATACCGAAAGCGAACTTAAAAGGAAATTAACTAAAAACTTTGATGAAGCAACTGTTGAAAAAGTGGCTATAAAGTTAAAGGGTCAAGGACTTATAAATGATACGGACTTTGCCGAGAGGTATATAAAACAGAGCAAGAAGGGAAAAAGGCTAGTTAGTCTTGAACTTATGAAAAAGGGAGTTGATAAAGAGACTATTAGCTTTTTAATGCAAGACAAAGATGAGGAAATAGAATTGGAAAATGCCCTTAAAACAGCTGAGAGAACCCTTAAAAAATATGAAAAAAGTGATATTCACACTCAAAAAACAAAAATTTACGAAAGTCTGACTCGGAAGGGTTTCTCCTATGACATATTCAAACAGGTAGTTAAAAGGTTGGAGATTAGGTAAATAGTTTTGAAAAAGGTCGGATCCTTGCGTACTCGCCAGGTCCGACCTTCAAAGCAAAAGGTTCCCTTAAATAAAAAACCCCCTTTCGGGGAATTTTTTACTCTATTATCTTGCGATAATACTGTAAGTAAAGCCAAAGGCTATTACCCACAAAAATATTGTCAACATCAACATCCTCTCTTTTAAGACGATGGAAACTATGATACTCGAAACGCTATCCCCTGTCAAGCACTTTTTGGAATATTTAGGACACTGAGACTTTTTCTTTTTTTGCTGCGACGATCTTGTCTTGTTCTACTTCAAGATAAATCTCTTTTACTTCGGGACACATGACTCTTATCTGTGTTTCTAGCTGATCAGTTAACAAACCAATCTTTTTGATAACATGTTCAGTATATTCTTTGCGATCTTCCTTTCTTTTGGTCATGTCTTCATATACAAACTCTTCTTTGAACTCTACATCTGAAACGACAACTACATGATGGGGTCCGAATATGATGGTACGAAGGTCGTGATACTGCTCCACTGCCGGATGACTCACAAAGATTGCTTCTACCTTTTTGTTTATTATTAAGTGGGATTGATCGGTTAAGAGCTCCTTGTTTTTATTGACCAAAAATATAGCCACACATCCAAGGAGTACTCCTATGACCATAGAAGCGATACCATCGTAGAGAGAGGTGTGTAAAAAATGTGATAGTGTAATACCAACACCTGCGATAAAAAGGCCCAAAACTGCTGCCATATCTTCAAAAAATACCGTAATGACAGCTGTTTCGGATGAGCTGTCAATATATCTAAAAAGGCCTACTCTCCCCTTTGTCTTATGGAGAAATCTATAAGTAACGAGCAGTGTGTAACCTTCAATTACAATAGAAATGGCTATGACAATGAGGGGCCACTGGATATGGGAGATTGTTTCCGGATTGGTAATAGCATGGATTCCTTTTTGTATAGAAAGGACAGAACCGATGATTAGGATACCAAAAGCAGCGATAAGACTCCAGAAAAATCTCTCTTTACCAAATCCGAACTGGTGCTCTTCGTCCGCCGGTCTTTCTGCCCTTTTTATACCAAAGAGCAGGAAAAGTTGATTTGCGGTATCGGCTACGGAGTGCAACCCTTCAGAAAACATGACGGCCGAACCGGAGATACCGGCTACAATAAACTTAAGGATACCCACTATCAGGTTTCCAAAAAAAGCGAGGACTATTTGTTTTGTGCTATGCTCTTTCATTTCTTGTTAATTCAATTATAAACCTATTTAAAGAAAGTTGACATTACAAATGATGTAGCATAGTATCTGGTATATAAGAGAAGGGAATTAAATGTCTAAAAAAATTGTAAAAATAATGATCGTGCCTATTGCTGTGGGTTTGTTTTTAGGGCTAGGAACAGTTATGGTGCGTGCGCAGAACTCACAAGCGCCCACCAGTAGTAATGGTTCTTTGAAAAAGGAGGCACAACAGGAAAATGTCCAAGAAAAAAAAGCTTCACTTAAGCAGAAAAATCTTGAACAGGCAAAAGAGAAGGTCAATGCGGATATAAGTCGGGTTATTAAAAAACTTAACAAGACTAAAGACAGGGTTGCGGCAATGCCAAACATCGAAAACAGTCTCAAAACGCAGCTTAACTTAAAAATTGATGAGAGTATTACTAAGCTAAATACCAGAAAAACTACAGTGGATGCAGCAACGACAAAAGAAGAACTACAAAGCGCAATGGAGGGTTTTAAGACAGAAGTCAAGGAAGCAAAGAAGATTGTGAAAGATATTGTTGAAGCGATTCACAAGACTCACCTTCAAACAGTGATTACAAAAATGGAGACCTTCATTACAAAAGTTGAGGAAAGGGTTGCGGCAATCACAGATACTTCCAAAAAAGCTGAGGCTGAAGGGTTGGTATTAGAGGCTAAAACAAAACTAACAAATACTA
>JBBTZO010000024.1:0-7384 GCA_038061315.1 Patescibacteria group bacterium | reverse complement strand
TCTTTTCCAAGTAAATCTAAAACTTCTTCACTTGCTTCCTCTAGTTTTTTGTCCTCAGTTATCGTTTTTTGATCGGAGGACTCCCTGGCATTGTCTGAAAGGATGTCGAGGAGTATAGCACTACCCTCTAGGTCATCCTTGTTTACTTCCGGAATCTTAGCTTCTCTGGATAGTTTTTGAATCTCGGAGTCTTCCTTTTTCTGTGGGGCCTCAACTTGCTCTGTACGAATTTCATTATCCGTAGTTTCTAGTTTTGGTATCTTGTGTTTTGGAATCTCTTCGGGGGCAATCTTTTTTTCAGCTAGAACGGTTGAACAGTTAGCACAGTATGTTTTACCTGCGATGGTTATCGTCTCTTGTTCTTCTTTGCAATGATTACAGTGCATGACCCTCCATGAACTTATTACTAATGATACTAATATATGAATTCTATATGATGTGTCATTCTGGCTTGTCCAGAATCTTATTTTTTACATTTACATTTTGATCTTTGATATTTGACTTTTGAATTTCAGAAAGGTATATCTTCGTTTGTCAAACCGTCTAAGTATGGTGAGCGATAAAACTCTACCCCAAGATGCCGATTGTACTCGGTAAACTGTATTCCCTCTTCGCTTTTTTGAATAGTATTATATGCGGGATTAATCTTAAAAGATGCATAGTCTAGGTAACTTAATGCCACAGCTTCAGCCGTCTTGGGTGGTACAGGACTTCCAAACTCTAGTGTACCATGATGAGAAAGAATCATGTGAAGAACTTCATCTAGTAAATCCTGTGGCATGTTCTTTGGGGCATGAGATTTAACATATTCTGCGCCCATAAAAATGTGTCCGAGCAACCTTCCCTCAAAAGTCATCGTTATAGTGGTACCGGTATCATAGTCAAAAACTTTTCCAATGTCGTGCACAATAATTCCAGTAATCAGAAGGTCTGCATTAAGCTTCGGATATCTTTTCAAAACTCCATCCGCCATTGCAAGCATATCTAGGACATGTTCCTGGATACCGCCACGATAAGCGTGATGGACAACAAATGCGGCAGCCGACTCTTTATATTTTTTTGTGAACTCGTCGTCAAAAATATTGTCTAGCAGTTTTTTTAGGTGATTGTTTTTTATTTTTGTTCTGTACTGGTCTATATCCTTCCACATTTCTTCTATATCGAAGTTGCTTGTAGCCATAAAATCATCAGGTTCATACTTTTCTACCTTACTTAGATTTGTAACTCGAAGCTGTAGGCCATTGAACTCCTCAATTGTTGCAGAAACACTCACTATATCTGCCTCTTCAACCGCCTCACAGTTTTTCATATCATCGGACCATATTTTTCCTTTGATAAGACCTGTTTTATCAGCAAGAGTAATGTCGATATATGGACGATTGTTTCGTGTTGCGGTTTTTTTATAGGCCTTCACTGCAAAGAGTTCGCCAAAAACACTATCGCCAACCTTTAAATCTTCTACAAATAACTTTTTCATAATTTAAGTATACAAGAAATAACGCCTATGTTCCAAGTGTTTTTGTTTTGTTGCTGAGATTGATGAAAAAATTATCAATCTGTTATTCTGGTGACGAGTAGGAAGTCAGAATCTAAATTTGTAAGCTATCAATATGATTCTGGTCAAGCTCTCCTCGATTCGAGTTGAAGCGGGCCAGAATGACAAATTTTTTAATTAATGAATTAGAGTTTGATTAGAAATTAGAAATTCAGATTTAGAAATTCCTGGATTCCCGCCTTCGCGGGAATGACAAAGGGATTATTTCCAGAGAGAGCTTTTTTTGTAATCGTCCAAGTTTTCTAGTGCCATACCGGTGCCTTTTGCCACACAGAGATAGGAGTCTTCAGCTATAGTGACAGCCACGCCCGTTGCTTTGGATATGAGCTTATCAAGATTTCTAAGTTGTGAGCTTCCGCCCGTCATTACCATTCCACGATCTATAACATCACTTGAAAGTTCCGGAGGAGTTTTTTCTAATACACTTCTGATGGACAGGATTATTTTGTCTAGTTGTACTTGTAGAGACTCTGTAATTTCAGTTGAGTTTACGGTAATGGTCTTTGGCAGACCTTGGAGCATATCTCTGCCACGGATTTCATATGTTTTTTCTTTGGAAAGAGGTGTGGCACTACCGATAGCTATCTTTAGCTCTTCGGCAGTTTTATCACCTATCGCCAAGCCATACTTTTTTCTTATATAGTCAGTGATGGCTTGGTCTAGTTTATCACCACCAACTCTTACAGAACTTGAAGCAACGATGCCACCAAGTGAAAGTATGGAAACTTCTGTTGTTCCACCACCAATATCAACAATCATATTTCCTGCAGGAGTATCTATGGGGATTCCTGCACCAAGTGCTGCTGCTATAGGTTCCGGTATGATGTAGGCTGCTTTTGCCCCAGCTTGTTTTGTTGCGTCAATGACCGCTCTCTTCTCTGTAGAGGTAGCGCCAGCAGGAACACTTATCATTACTTCTGGTCTGATGAGTCTAAATCCACCGGAAACTTTGTTTATAAAATAGCGAATCATGGACTCTGTTACACGATAGTCAGCGATAACGCCATCACGTAGCGGTCTATATGCAGTTATCGAGTCGGGTGTTCGTCCTACCATTTCTTTTGCCTCTTCTCCTACTGCTAAGACTTTGTTATCCTCACTTACAGCAACAACAGAAGGCTCGTTTATTACTATCCCCTTCTTGGGAACATATACGAGTACATTTGCTGTACCGAGATCTATTCCGATGCGATTTACAAACATTATGTTAATTCCTAATTAAAAATTGTTAATTCAAAAATTCTTTTTTGTCATTCTTTTCTTATGTCTGCCCCTAGGGACTGAAACTTTTCTACAATACTCTCATATCCTCTGTCAACTATTTCCGCTCTTGATATTTCACTTTTTCCATGTGCAATCAGTGCTGCGATTATCAGCGTTGCTCCGGCACGAAGGTCTAGAGTTGTAATTTTTTTGCCATAGAGCACCGTAGGTCCTATTATAACCGCTCTATGGGGGTCAAGGATAGAGGCATTTGCGCCCATTTTTTTAAGTTCTTTGATGTAGTTGAGTCTTCCCTCAAACATAGTTTCATGAATAAGAGAGGAACCATTTGCCTGCGTCATAAGAACTGCAAAGGGAGCCTGTAAGTCTGTCGGGAAGTGTGGCGATGGAGCGGTCCAAATATTGACGGGTTTAATAACAGAACTTCTTTTAACGGTTATAGAATTTTCTTTTATGTCCATGCGTATATTAGCTGCTTCAAGTCTAGATATCATAGAATAGTCGAGAGTACTTGTTTCTATATTTTCTAATGTTATTTCGCTTGCCGTCGCGGCGGCAGCAATAATATATGTACCGACCTCTATTTCATCAGATACAATACTATATTTTGCCGGTTTTAACTCTTTGACACCCTCAATAGTTAGTTCGTTTGTGCCTATCCCCGATATTTTTGCGCCTGTTTTGTTTAAGAAGTTACACAAGTCTTGTACATGCGGCTCACAGGACGCGAGACGCAAAGTTGTTTTTCCTTCAGCTAAAACAGCTGCAATAATAATGTTTTCCGTAGCTGTCACGCTCATTAGTTGCAGTGTAATGTTGGTACCTTTCAGTTTTGGCACACTTATGTAGTAGAGATCGTTTTTTTCTTTAATGGTTGCTCCAAATTTCTCAAAAGCTTCAAAGTGTGCGTCTAGCGGTCTATTTCCTATAAAACATCCGCCGGGTGCCGATATGTTTACTTTTTTATTCCTGGAAAGAAGCGGGCCTATAAGAAGTATAGAAGCTCTCATATTTCTGACCAAGGTGGGATCGGGGTTATTGCCATTTATAGCAGTATTGTCTATCTCCAGTGTATTGCCGGTAAACTTTATTCTAGAACCAAGTTTTTCCAATATTTTTAAGAGGTCATGAATGTCAGTAATGTTGGGTACATTTTCTAGTGTATTTTTCCCGCGAGTCAAAAGTGTCGCTGCAATTATTGGCAGCGCAGCATTTTTAGAGCCGCTTATTTTTACTGTTCCGGAAAGTTTTGCGGGGCCATTGATTACTAGTTTTGACATATTTTAATCTAATCCTTGTTAAGAAAAACGCAAAAGTGATTATAGCATAAAAAAACAGAGAGTTGAATGGTTAAGTGAAGATTGATATCAATGTCCGATTCCTGTATAATAACGTCACTGTGATAAAGGTAGAAAAAAGAAAGATTTACTGGTTTTTTATATATCCCCTTGTGGCGCTGGTTTTTGTAACTCTTAGCGTTCTTTTTATTTTGTCTGCAAGAGGTTATAGTCTGCATTTTGAAAATAATGCTATTACATTTGAGAAAACAGGAATGCTTATAGTGGGCACAAAGCCAGCCGGAACAGACATCTTCTTGAACGGAAAAAATACTTCAAAGAAAACAATTACATTTTTTTCCGTAAAGATAGATAGCTTAAGCAAGGGTAAATATATATTGAAGTTGGAAAAGGAAGGATATTATAAATGGGAAAAGGAAGTAAAGATTTCTCCTGAAATGGTAACTTGGGCAAACTATGTTCTTCTTTTTTCTAAAAATCCTAAAATAGAAAAGACAGACTTTTCTGGCAGTTTAGTTGAAAGTGTACCCTCTCATGACAACAAGTTTTCATTATTTCTAACTAAAACAAAAGATGGTGAAATTTTGTATAAAATGCAGAACTCTTCTGGTGAAAAAACCACGCTTCTTGAAACCGCTAAGTTGACAGAAGATAAAAGATTTTCTGATATTAAAGTAGTTGACTGGTCTAAGGATCATAGATATGTAGTAATCCTAGGAACTATCAAAGGAGATAGAAGATACTTAACGGTCAATACTGAGTCAAAGAGTGTAGAAGATTTGACCACATTATCTCCTGTTAAGTTTGAGCGAATGACATTCAATACCTCAAATAGTGAGGAGCTATATAGTTCTTTTGGTGGGGAGCTCATAAGACTAAATCTGAGAACAAAAAGTGTTTCAAGTGCATTAGAAAATCATATCATTTATTTTACATTCTCTGCAGAAGGAAAAATTTACTATATAAAGGATAATGCCGGAACAAGGTCCCTGTGGCGGGCAAGTGCCGATCTAAGCGGAAAAACAAGTTTGTCAGATGCAATACCCGTAAGTGATGTGTATGATGCAAGGGTTTCATCTAAAGATCAAAGAGTTGCTTTAAGCGTAAAAAATGGTGATTTTTTATACCTTGTAGCCAAGGTCGGTGAGAAAAACTCACTCATAACCATAGGAAAAAATATAATTGACTTTGCATGGTCACAAGACGGCGAAAGGCTTTTTTATAAGGGAAAAGCCTCAAATATAGTTGTACTTGAAGATGATGGTTATAAAAAAGAAACTCAGGAGTATGAAGCCGTAGATACCGCCTCATATCAAGGTATTTCTTGGTATGACTCTAGACATTTGCTTGGTCTCGTTGGAGACAAAGTAATGATAATGGATTTTGATGGGACCAATAAGATAGATTTAGGAGATACAATACCCAAACTCCGGCCTTCCCTATCGGCTGACAATGGCGATATTTTCTTCTTTTCTGTCTCTGAAAATCTAGAACAAACACTTCTTTCTAGATATAAAGTAGGTTTTTAGTTGGGTATTAAAAACGAGAGAACATTAGAGAAAAATGATTTTTTCTCTTTTTTTTGCGGCTCTATAGTTTTTTCATTAGTAACAGTTTCTGGTTTATAAAATACAGGATCAGTGATATCAAATCTCACAACTAGTCTTTTCCAGCTGGTTCCAGGAGGTGTACAAGTCATAAGACTTAAAACGGGAGTGTCTGTTGGTGCCAGAACACTTATATCTTCCGGAGCTACAACCGCCTTGTCTCTTACTGTGTAGACAAATTTCTTTCCATTATTATAAATAACGGCCTGATCGCCCGGCTCAAGTTTATCTAGCATGACAAAGACTTGGTTATATTTGCCTGTATCCCACCAGTAGTTTGAGCTATGACCGGTTATAAAGGAGTTGCCGACTGTGCCCGGGGGAGCAGTTCCTTGATAGTGGACTACCCCACTGTGTAATAGTCCCTCTATAGCCTTCTCGTCTTTCGTATCTGCATAAACGATGGGGGCATTTACACCAATCTTGGGGACTACGACACGGCTTTCTGCCGGAACTACTTCTCCGGGTGCCAGGGCGGCCGAATCAGCCATTTTTTTTTGTACTACCTCCTGAGTTCTGACAGTCATTTTCTGACTATCAGCTGGTTTTTTCCAACTTATCCGCGTGTATATTAAGGGTAAGTTAAAAAGAAGATAAATTCCCAAGAAAACACCTAGCGCAATAGCAGGATAGCGATATCTTTTATATTTTAGTTTATTTTTAACCAATGTAGGCAGACCAAAAACAGTATTTTTTAAGTCCCTCAAAATGTCTTTAGTATTGACAGCTTTTATTTTATTTGAAGATAATGATTCATCAGCCTTATATACGATATGTTTTGGTTGTTCTGGTATTTTTTCTTTTTTGGTATCTTGTGTTAGTGAAGTTACTGACTTTTCAAGTTTTTCTTGATCATGCTTCTGCTTAAAGATATGAAAGATTTTTTCTATGTCTGAAATCTTGAGTTCATGTTCTTTCTTTTCTGGAACAGACTGTTTTTTATCATGGTTGCCGGTAATTTTTTCTATTTCAAACAACAGTTTGTCGTGACCATGTACATGACGAAAAGATTCAAGCCACTTTTCAAGTTCGGAGATATTTGGCTCTTTAGGAGATTCCCTCTTTTCTCTGTTGTGTTTATCTTCCATATTTTTCTACTCTACCATAAATACTACCAAAAGTCAATGATTTTAACATGGATTTAGTTGCCTTTGGGTATAAACTGCGCTATAATTCAACTTGTTATACTTTACCACAAATAAACATTGATTTGGTTAGTTAAGAATATAAAAATCGTGCCCGCGTGGCGGAACTGGTAGACGCGCAGGACTCAAAATCCTGTGAAGGCAACTTCGTGTCGGTTCGATCCCGACCGCGGGCACCATTTATTAATTTATTAATTTAAAATTAATAAATATAAAAAAGACACCCGTGCACAGGCGTCTTTTTATTTTGTGAAATTTCTTTTTAGAAATTAAACGTATTTTCTTGCGATTTTACCGATAACCGGTAGTTCCCATTCCTGATTTTGGTAAGCTTTAACCATCAACATAATCCAAACTATGATGAAGCCTAACCAAAGTAGAGGCATGAGAAGTGCAAGTAATGATCCAATACCTCCAGTTGCAACTGCTAGTATGCCGATAACAAAAGGAAGTCCGAACATTATTACGTACATTACTATACTAAGTACGATTGACTGCGCTGCTGCAAATCGAACGAATTTGTTATCTTTTTCAATAAGTATAAATACTATACCC
>JBBTZO010000023.1:0-6674 GCA_038061315.1 Patescibacteria group bacterium | reverse complement strand
AGCAGCCTGAATTGTACCACAAAGAAGGTGATGTTTTTGAACATATATTGATGTCGCTTGATGCATTGCCCAAAAACCCATCAATAGAGCTTGCGTGGGCGGTTTTGCTCCATGATATCGGGAAACCCCAGACCTATTCGGTTTCCGATAGAATTAGATATAACGGTCATGCCGAAAAAGGGTCGGAAATGGTTGGGGAGATTGGCACAAGACTAAAGTTTTCAAACGAGATGACGGCAAATTTAAAATGGCTAGTCGCTCATCACATGATGCTTGGAGATCTTCTGAAGATGAAAAAGACGAGACAAGCACACTGGATACATCAACCGCTATTTCCTGAACTACTTGAACTACTCAGGGCTGATGCTCTCGGCACAAAACCGAAAGATTTGAGCTTGTATGATGAGTTAAAAAAGCTATCAGAAGAAAAAGAGAAATTTTTACCAAAACCGGAGATATTAATCACAGGGAAAGAAATAATTGACCATTTTGGTATAAAAGAAGGACCGGAAATCGGAAAAATCCTGGATAAAGTACACCATGCCCAGATGGAAGAGCACATTAGAACGAAAGAAGGGGCTCTAGAGTTTGTGAAAAAGATTTTAAAGAAGTAATTTTATCCTCCGCCTTGTCATCCCAAGCGAAGCCGAGGGATTCCTTAAAAATAGAGAAAGCGATTTCTCCGCTCGTTACTCCGTAAAGTCGGTCGAAATGACAAGCCAAATATGATTTTATTGAATTTTAAGCTGATTTTTAGTATAATATACAGGTTCGCGGGTATTGTATAATGGCTATTATGTCACCCTTCCAAGGTGAAGATGCGGGTTCGATCCCCGCTACCCGCTCCATAAGCGCCCTTAGCTCAGTTGGATTAGAGCGTCTGGTTTCGGCCCAGAAGGCCGCAGGTTCGAGTCCTGCAGGGCGCACCACGTCGAACGTGGCTAAATCGCTTTGCGATTTGCCAAAGAGAGATGTGAGCAACGTTCGACGTTGCCATATCTAACAATTTAATATCGTGGTGGCTGTAGCTCAGTTGGTTAGAGCATCGGTTTGTGGTACCGAGGGTCGTGGGTTCGAGTCCCATCAGCCACCCCAAGCATAAGCGAAATAAAAGAGGCAAAAAATGTCTCTTTTTGTGTTTGTATTATATTATTGTTTACTAAGCAAGAAAAAAGTGTTATTATATATTCCATAGTTTTCAAGCAACAAGAACATCTTGCTCTTTTATTGACTTGTGTTCATCCAAAAAATTGGGGAGGGGAAATGCTATCCTTTAGAAAAAGAAGGCAAGAAGGTCGCATAGGGATTATGCCTATGCTCCGAGTAACACACAATGTATTATGGGGAGTCATAGAAAGAAAATGGCTCAATGTCCCGGTTGTAGAAGTTGGTAAAGTAGGCAGACTCTCAAGGGTTGAGGTCGTCAAAGGGAGTGAGTTTGATAAACGAGCTTTCAGGAAGAAAGTAAATGGCTCGTTACAGCCAACTGACAAGATAAACTGGGACCCTATCTCGTTGAACATCTAATTGCATAGCATCTGGGCTCTTCATACGAGGAGCCCGTTTGCATTAATAATCTCAGTTCTGACATCGCTAACTATCCGACCCCAATACGCTTATGTTTAATAATGGCTTTTTATAGCCATTATTTTATTATGGTATAATCTTTTTATGATAAGAAATTTATTATCTCAGCCAACTGTTACTTTTTGTGAGGAAATTACAAATAATATTATTTCTCGCCCCAACTATGCAATCAGCAATCTTGCCTACATAAGTGTGGGCTTATTTTTATTTATTAAAGTTAAACAGAATAAGATTTATCTGCCTTTTGCAGTCCTTGCTCTAACAGTTGGGACGGCCTCAATGCTTTATGATGTGAAACCTCTCTACCTAACGCAACTTCTCGACCTTCTTGCAATGCTGGTTATTGCAAGTCTGATGATTTTTCTTAATTTCTCAAATCTTTATAAGCTCAGTATAAAGAAATGTATTCTTATCGCTACTGCTATGATTACATTGGGTATGTTTTTTGTCCTGATTTTTCAAGGGCATGCTGGCAACTTTGTCTTCGGATTCTTCATCGCTGTTGCCATTGTTTCTGAATACTTGGTTTACCAAAGAAAATTGCATAAAGAATACAAGTATTGGATAGCCGCTTTGATTATATTTTTAATCGGTTTTGCGGTATGGCTTCCAGATGGAACAAAAACTTATTGTAATCCAATTGCTTTATTGAATGGTCGTGCAGTTTTCCATTATCTGACAGCCATTTCAATATATTTGCTAGCTGTTTTTTATTCCAAGAGCCAATCATAAAAGATTACACTGCGCAGTTCTGACATCGCTAACTATTTATCAGCTCGTAGCTTTAGCGAAGAATGACCTGTCCGCCCGCAGCCTTGGCAGAGGAGGATCCGATCCCATAAAAAGTAGGCTATTTTGAGCCTTCTTTTATTTTGTCAAAAAAACTCTTGACAGGGTGTATACGTATATATATACTTATATTGTATTTAATATTAAAGTAACCCCGACGCTTCGGTCGGGGCAAGGGAGAAAAAAGATGGGTAACAAAACAATATATGTAAAGTCTGGTGATGAAAATGTCTACAAGGAAGCACAGAAAATCGCCGGGGATGCGA
Organism: Patescibacteria group bacterium; assembly: GCA_038061315.1. Classification (GTDB taxonomy): domain Bacteria; phylum Patescibacteriota; class CPR2; order UBA1875; family JAJYID01; genus JAKANV01. Next base: position 4,032 of record JBBTZO010000023.1, on the reverse strand, counting down.
TGTCATCCGTGATTTCAAAGGCTTTAAGAGAGTTCGTTGACAGGTCAAGGGCAATAAAGGGGGAAATGCGTGAGATTAGTGTCAAAGTGGGTAAAAAAGATGCTGAGAAAGAGCAAGTATTTATCGGCAATCAAGTCGGAAAATGGAAAGGTTTTTCTCGGGACAAGGAGTACTGGCAAATCGCAAAGATATATGAAACCCAGAAAGGAAATGCGGTTATTCTCCTGACTACGGTCTGTAAGGCAAACTTAGTTGCCAATCCAAAGGAGCTAAAGAAAAATCCTGACGCTTTGAAGGATAGTCATACTGAACTGCTTACGGCGAAAAAAGTTAAAGAGTTGCAAGACAAGATTTCTGATGATCTTTTAGAAAAGGCAGAAGAAGCGCTTAAAAAAGAAGAAAAGAAAGTTGATTTCTTAGACATTTAAGGCGGCATTTTCTAAACTAAATTAAAAAAGACCTCACGAGGGTCTTTTTTAATAATTTTCTTTGTTCTTCGACTCTCAATCTTTTTGGCTGAAAGTCATGAGCGAATAAAATGAGTCGAATGGTGGGTTGCCTGGGACTTGAACCCAGAACCTACTGCTTAAGAGGCAGTTGCTCTACCGATTGAGCTAGCAACCCATACATGGTGCCCCGGACAGGACTTGAACCTGTAACCTACAGCTTAGAAGGCTGTTGCTCTATCCAGTTGAGCTACCGGGGCCTGAACTATGATATTATAGCTGATTTAGCACAATTTGTGAATGCTAATTCAAAATAATTATTAACTTTTTTGCTGAAATGGTATATAATTCATGCAGAAATTTTAAATTTAGGAGAAAAAATGGCAGAAGAGAAAAAGACCAATACACCAGTCAAAAGCGATAATAATATGAAGTTTGCGGTGACTATTATCATTGTCTTGGTGGCGTTACTTGCGGTAGCAGTATTTGCACTACAACAGAAGAAAAACGATGGTACAACGGCAGAGTCAACATCGGGTAGTACGATAGAGGGTACTCAAGAAGAGTCTCAGGACGCCGGTGCGGTTGGAAAAAATGAAGTAAAACTAACAGATGCTAACTTTAAGACAGAAGTAGAAGACTATAAGGGTGTAGTTTTAGTTGATTTTTATCTTTCAACTTGCCCACATTGCCAAAATGTAGCCAAGGATGTAACATCTGTTTCTGATGAACTCGTCGGAAAAGCAAAGGTTGGAAAGTTAGAGTCCAGAGAAAACAAGACAACTAGTGATAAGTTTGGTATAGAAGGAGTCCCGACTTTCATTGTTTTTAAAGATGGTGTACAGGCAGAGAAAGTATCCGGTGAAAAGACTAAAGAAGAGCTTCTAGCTCTCGTAAACAAATATCTGAAGTAAAATACTCACAGAGTTATACAAAAAAAGAGCCCTTATGGGCTCTTTTTGATAAATAAGATTACTGTTTATATATTTTTAGTATTTCTTTGACTTTGTTTGTTACTTCTAGTGGGGTCATATCAGCCTTTACTATATAGTCGGTGGCCCCAAGTTTATAGATTTCTTCCGATGTAGCCTCATTACCCAAGTTTGTAAGTATTATGACGAGAGCATCTTTGTTTTTAGAGTCCTTTCTTATATGCCTCAACACTTCTAGCCCATTTACCTTTGGCATCATGATATCTAGGAGTACGATGTCGGGAGTGAAGGTTTCGAACTGGTCGATGGCTTCCTGTCCGTTTTCAGCAATATAAACCTCAAAGCCCTCAAGTTTGAACTTGCGCTTATACATGTCAATAAGCTGAATGTCATCTTCGGCAAGTAGTATTTTCTGTGTCATAACCCTAAGTTAAATGATGAGTTGATTGTATTATTTATTCACTCACTTGTCAAACTTATGGTTTTTTAGATAAAATATAAATTTGTAATTTAAGGACTTAAAGTTAACATTTTTTTGGGTTATAATCTACTTATGTCAAAAGCAGTTATACAAATAAAAGATTTAAAAAAGTACTTCGGCAAGGTGAAAGCCGTTGATGGTATTTCTTTTAATGTAGAAAAAGGTGAGGTTTTCGGATTTCTCGGACCAAACGGCGCGGGTAAAACGACAACTATCCGTTGTATGCTTGACTTTATACGACCTACCTCTGGGACTATCACTATTCTTGGTCAAGACAGCCACACCCAAACCATCGAAATCAAAAAGAATATGGGATATCTTTCTGGAGAAGTGGAGCTCTATGGTGATATGAGGGTAGCGGAGTATTTGAACTACCTTTTAGAGCTTAGGGGGGAAAAAGTTGGCAAACTGAGTGTAAAATATGTTCCCTATATCAAAAGGTTTGATCTTGAAGGCTCGTTAAAAAGAAAGATAAGAAATCTTTCCAAGGGTAACCGTCAGAAAGTAGCCTTGATTGCCGCTATAATGACAGAGCCCGATATTCTTATCCTTGATGAGCCGACGAGCGGACTAGACCCCTTGATGCAGGAAGAGTTTTACAAAGTTTTAACTGAGTTTAAGAAAAAAGGAGCCACAGTTTTCATGTGTTCTCACGTTTTGAGCGAGGTTGAGAAGATTTGCGACAAGGCAGCTATCATCAAGGAAGGCAAGATCGTTGCTATTGAAGATATGGCCACACTTCACAAGAAAGGTATCCTATACATTTTGACTGAAACAAAAGAAAAGCTGCAAACTGAAGTCTTTGAGAGACTTGATGCCGTTACAAGGGTTGAAAAAGCGGGTGATGAGATGAAGATCATTGTGAAGGGAGAGCCGGATAAGGTTATTAAAGAGCTGGCAAAGTATACGGTTCAAAGAATAGAGATAAGACATGCTGATCTAGAGGAAATATTTCTGGAGTTTTACAATGAATAAACATATTATCAAAAAAACATTGAAACAAAACTGGAAGCCCCTTTTTTGGTACGGGGTCAGTCTCTTCTCCTATACTTGGATTATAGTCAGTATATATCCTTCTATCGCTAAAACTTCGGGATATGAAGAAGTGCTGAAAAACTTTCCGAAAGAAATGTTGACTATATTCGGCATAGATGCGGACTTTAATATGAACTTTGCAAGTTATGCGGGCGGAGAATATCTGTCGCTTATGTTCCCTCTGATACTCGGAGCGTACATCGCCTCTTTTGCCACTCGTTTTATAACAAAAGAGATAGAAAGCGGACAGATATCAAACTTACTGTCTCAGCCTATTAGCCGAGTCAGTATCTATCTCTCTAGAGTAGTTGCCTTCATTATGGGAGTATGTTTACTGGTGGTGCTGACGTTCATCCCTATGCCCCTTCTTTCAAGGATTTATGACTATACGATAGGATGGTCGGGAATTTATAAAGTGACTTTTATGTCTATACTTTTTGCGCTGGCATATGGAGGGATATCTTTTCTCTTTTCGGCGCTTTTTTCAGACAGAGGTAAATCGCTAGGAATTTCACTTGGCTTTTTTATTATCAGCTATCTAGTGTATGTGCTGGGAAGCATTAACAAAACCATCAAAAACTATGACTGGCTCTCTATCTTTAAGTATTACAGACCGGTCGATGCTTTGAAGGACAAAGCTATAGATCAGGGAGACGTATTTATTCTTTTGGCTGTCTTCATAGTTGCTACTATACTTGGACTTTTATGGTTTAGAAAAAGGGATATCTCAGTTTAGTTTCGAAAAGTCTATGGTTTTGAAATAGTCATCTACCGTTTCTGCTCTACGAATTTCCTCGACTTTACTATTTTCTCTGATTAAAAGTTCTGCTGAGCGAAGCTTTCCATTATAGTTAAATCCCATTGCGTGACCGTGAGCTCCAGTGTCATGTATCACCATAATGTCTCCAGGATCTATTTCTGGCAACTTTCTGTCTATGGCAAGCTTGTCGTTGTTTTCACACAGCGATCCCGTCACGTCATAAACATGGTCGAGGGGCATTTCCTCTTTCCCCATAACAGTGATGTGATGGTAGGCTCCGTAGAGTGATGGGCGCATGAGATTTGCCATGCAAGCATCAAGCCCTACATAATCTTTGTAGATATGCTTAAGAAGTCTGACGGTTGAGATAAGATATCC
>JBBTZO010000022.1:0-8891 GCA_038061315.1 Patescibacteria group bacterium | reverse complement strand
AGGACGATGGAGAAAAACATTAATGATTGTCATGACCACTACATTATATGCGGATATGGTAGGGTTGGTAAGCAAATAGCCGACGAGCTTGCCGAAGAAAAGGCGAAGTTTGTGATTGTTGACAGGGACCCGGCAAGGGTTAAAGAAATTGAAGAAAAGGGCTTCATGGTTGTACACGGCGACCCCACAGAGGAAAGATCTTTACTGAAGGCGGGGATACTTAAAGCAAAGTCTATTATTATCGTTCCCGGCTCAGAGGTAGATAGTCTCTATATTGTTCTATCGGCTCGTTCTCTAAACCCAGATGTTTATATAATTGCTAGAGCTGCAAAAGAAGAGGGTGTAGCAAAGATTAAAAAAGCGGGAGCTAATAAGGTAACTCTGCCTGAGCAGATTGCGGGTTATCATATGGCGACAATGGCCTTACGCCCCGCAGTTGTAGACTTCCTTGATATTATTATTGATGGAAAACACGATGAGCTTCAGATAGAAGAGCTCCAGATAAGACCCGGTTCAGAGTATATTAACAGACCTTTGTCGTTTTATGTATCACAAATAGACAACGATGTGGCTGTTTTGGCTATAAACAGAGTTGATGGTACTACAAAGGTCAATCCGGGAGAAAATGAACTCTTAAATATAAATGATAGACTTATACTTATGGGCACCAGAAATAAACTAGAAAAAGTTACTGATAAAGTAGCATCCTAACTCATGCCGTCATCCCGAGCGGAGTCGAGGGATCCCTTAAGAAATTAGAGAAAGGGATTTCTCCACTTGCCACTAGCGCGTAAGTCGGTCGAAATGACAAAATAAGATTATGAAAAAAATTACTTACAAAGGCGAGAAGCAAAGACTTGATATTTATGTATCAGGTCTTTTGGATATTACGAGAAGTCAGGCCCAAAAGAGGATTAAAAATGGGGAGATAAAAATTGGTAGTGAACCTGTGAATCCGAGTAAAATGATTACTCAAGGTGATATCATCACAATTTCTCCTGCAGAGGGTGCGACCCTATGCAAAGTACCAAAGGTCAGTATTGTTTATGAAGATGAAAATATTATAGTAGTCGATAAAGAGGCGGGAGTAGTAGTGCATCCAGCGGATGGTCATGAGTCAGGAACATTAGTTGATGCTTTGCGTAACAAGATTGATATTCATGATGCAGAGAGACCCGGGGTGGTGCACAGGTTAGATAAAGACACCTCTGGGTTAGTAGTATTTGCTAAAAATCAACAGTCTTTAGAATATTTACAAGAACAGACTCAAAAAAGAAAATTTGAAAAAGTGTATTTAGTTTTGGTGTGGGGGAGGGTAACCCCAGAAAAGGGAACTATAGATATCCCCATACAACGGTCAGAAAAAGATAGAAAAAAAATGGAAGCCTCCAGTTCTGGTCGTGAATCTTTAACGGAATATGAAGTGATTAAGTATTACGAAAATATGACGTATTTAAAAGTAAAAATTATTACCGGCAGAACCCATCAGATACGCGTTCACTTTACTGGTATAGGCTATCCGGTTGTAGGAGATAAGTCATATGGCAGAAAAGACGAGAGGGTCAACTTAAGTCGTCAATTTCTTCACGCTCATGAACTGGGGTTTAAACTCTTTGGTAAAACATATCATTTCAAGTCAGAACTACCCGAGGATTTGGAGAAATTCATTGGTTCTTTGGAGATAAATAAATAATGAAGTTTATAGTTGAGTATTCAATAGAAAGGGATATGTATAACTATTTAAATGCAATTTGGCGTATGAAATATACATCTTTTGGTAGGGATGATTTAAGAGAGAAATTGCTTAGTAGTAAGCCGGAACAGTTTCAGGAAGATATTAAAAAAGCCAAAACCGAAGAAGAGGCAAAGAAAGTCATCGTTTCTTATTTAGAATCCCGACTGAAGACCAAAAAACCAGAGATAGATAAAAATATTCGTGATATTCAAAAAGTTATCGACGACAATAAAGATGTTATCATCAAAACACTAGAAAGTGTTTTTAATAAAGATTTTTCTTTCGATGAAGTCTTTGTTTATCTTACAACCGCTGGTATATGCCCCTTAAACTTTGAAAAACGTTGGTTTATGGTTTATGACAATGCCAACGATGAAACTGTCGTGCGTGTAGCCACTCACGAACTAAATCATTTTATGTTTTTTTACTATTATACGGAAAAGTTAAAAACAAGGATGGATATTCATAGATTTAAGGTCTTAAAAGAGGCATTAGTTATTTTAACTAACCCTGAGGGTAACAGAGGCGGGAAACCAGAGACAATAGAACTTGAAGGATATTTAAAAACAGTGCAAGGAAGACCAATGGATGAAATAATTGAACTTGCCATTAAGTCGGAGGCATTTAAAAAATTACAATCTGAATAGTATGGAATTCCTATGCTTTAACTGCTATAATTATCTTTACGAATGGAGAAAAATAATCTTAAAAATAAAAGGTCGTGTGGGTATTTAAATCAGCAAATTCAAAGCGGTGAATTTGTTAGTTTTATGCTTTTTGTTGGACAAAAAGGAACGGGTAAGTATAAGGCTGTTGAAGACTTTGCGGCAGCTGTTTTATGCGAAAGCGGAAATGGAGAACCATGTTTGATGTGTGCAAGCTGTAAGCTGGTCGCTAGCGGTAATCATCCTGACTTTTTGAAGCTTGGTGGGGAGGGAGCTATCAAAATAGCTGAGATTAGGGCACTTCAAAAGTCACTTTACCTAAAGCCATACCAGGCAAGCCATAAGGTTGCGATAATAGAGGATGCACATCTTATGACGGACGAAAGCGCAAATGCGATGCTCAAGGTTCTGGAGGAGCCACCGGAAAACAGTATTATCATACTTACATCCCCAGACAAGAAACTGCTTCCGGAAACGATTGTATCCAGAAGTCAAATAGTAAGTTTCGGAACAGGGGGAGTTTTACAAAAAACGGAAAACTCAGAAGAGATTTATACAGATGTTATGAATATTTTAGACAAGAAGCCGGTTTATGAAAAGATGATTACCATCCAAAAATATTCCAAGGAAAAAACATTATCGGTAGAGTTTTTGAATATATTAGAGGGGATTTTGAGGGAAGTTGTTTTGGGAAAAGGCAACTTGAGTGGTTACTCAGAGAAAAAGATTATTAGTATCTTAGAGTTAGCACAAAAATCTAGAGATTATTTAAAGAATAACTTATCAAGTAAATTTGTGCTGGAAAACTTGGTTTTAAATGTAGGTTAATATGGCAAAAGCAATAGGAATACAGTTTAGATCGGGTATAAAGATATACGACTTCAAGCAGAAGGGCGATGATATTCAGATTCGCGACCAAGTTCTGGTTGATACTGCATATGGCGAAGAGGTTGGAACGGTTCGATATATAGGAAAAGAGGTAAAAGAAGAAGCAGATACACCGCTTAAAGATATTACTAAGCTTTTAACCGAAAAAGACGTAGATAGACTTGAAAGACTAAAAAATGAACATCTTGGATATGTTGATATTTTCAAAAGCAATATAGAACAAAACAACCTAGACATGAAGTTTGTGGATTTTGAGTTTTCTCTTGATGGAGAGAAAGTGACATTTTACTTTACTGCAGACTCAAGGATAGACTTTAGAAATCTTGTTCGTGATATGTCAAGACAGATTAAAAAAGTAGTTTTGCTCCGTCAAATGGGACAGAGGGACGAGGCGAGGGTTTTAGACGGATTTGGTCCGTGTGGTAGGCCTATCTGCTGCCGGAAATTTTTGACAAAACTAGAAAATATCTCCATGGATATGGTACGTGAACAGTATGAAGGTACGAGAAATGCCAGTAAAGTTTCAGGCGTTTGCGGGAAGCTGATGTGCTGTCTGGCATTTGAAAAGGGTAAAGAAAAAAAATCAGCAAAGAAAGAGGCTAAGTAATGTGGGAAATAATAACGGTTTTGATTTTGGCTGGGGCATCATTTTACTTTATCAAAAAAGTCAACTTTAGTGGTTCTGATGATGTAAGCGAACCGGAGCCGGAACCCAAGGAAGAAGAAAAGCCCGTAGAAGAAGTTCCCGATGCAGACAAAGAAGAACTTATAGAAGAGGGGCTACTAGAGGAAGAGTCAGAGGAAGACAGAGGCGCTGATAGGCTTATCTCGGATGCTCATACTGAGTTTGAGAAAGATAACCTAAGAGAAGCCGAACGGTTGCTCATCGAGGCGATTAAAAAAGATAGAAAAAACCATCATGCGTATTTAGCTCTTGGCAATATATTTTTCAAAGAAGATAACTGGGAAGATGCCATCAATGCATTTGGTAAGACGGTAGAGTATGACCCAGTGAATGATGTGGCCTTCAATAATCTTGGTCTTTCTTATTTCAAGGTAAAAGATTATAAAAGTGCGGTTTCAGCTTTTGAAAAAGCAACTGCCGTTAATCCTGATATAAAAAGCCGGTTTATAAATCTTGCTCTTGCTGCAAAGAAAAATAAAGACAACAAACTAGCGATAAAGTCTCTGGAAAGATTAACAAGTCTTGAGGCAGAGCCGAATGTGAAGCACCTAAAGATGCTAGCAAGTGCATATGAAGATACTGGTCAAACAGATAAGTTTACTAAAGTTTTGACTCAAGTACTTGAAATAGATCCGGAAGATGTTGATGTAAAGCGCAAACTGGCTAGATACGATAGTTAATTGAAAATTGAAAATGAAATTCTACAATTAATAATTTAGCAACATATAAAAGAAAAAATCTCAAGAAATTGAGATTTTTTCTTTGGCAGGGGTGGCAGGCTTCGAACCCACGACCTTCGGTTTTGGAGACCGACGCTCTACCAGCTGAGCTACACCCCTAAGAAGTCCTAAGAGTTAGGATGCTTTTGCTTCTTTATGTATCGTGTGCTTGCGATCTTTTTTACAATATCTTTTCAGTTCAAGTTTATCAGTAGTATTTCTATCGTTTTTCTTTGTTGAATAGTTTCTCTCCTTACACTCGGTGCACTGAAGTTTAACTATCTTTCTTGGTCCTTTTTTTGCCATATCAATCCTTTGTTAGTTATTTACTATTTCTGGAGCCGTTGAGCGGAGTCGAACCGCTGACCTACTCCTTACCATGGAGTTGCTCTACCAACTGAGCTACAACGGCTCATTGGTGGCGAGAGAAGGATTCGAACCTTCGAAGGCATATGCCAGCAGATTTACAGTCTGCCCCGTTTGACCGCTTCGGTATCTCGCCTTGGAGCCGCCTGTCGGACTCGAACCGACGACCGACTGTTTACAAAACAGTTGCTCTACCACTGAGCTAAGGCGGCAAAACCACTGAAGTATTATACTCGTTTTTGCCCTCTAGGTCAATCATATGCTATTGTAATGTATATGAAAATAGTTAATAGAAAAGAACTGGATAAAATTTTTGATTCTTTTTGGGACGAAATGCAGGAGGAGTTCTTTAAGATTGAGGTTCTGCAATATTATGGAGAAGACGATGGACCCTCACTTAGAGAGTGGCTTGCGGGTAATCGAGAAAAATCTCTGGAAATTACAAGATCAAATGCAAAACCATGGCATGAGGGCAAAGAAGGAATTAAAAAAATTAGAATTCATGTCGTTGATTATCCATTAAGTGATTATATTCAGTGGGAAATAGAGCACTATAAGATTATTAATGTGCCATTAGTTGGTGAAGAGATATATTTGGTTGATTCTAACGAAGTCAAAGATTTAGGGTTACCCAAGGGTGATACAATAATTTTTGATCAGAAGAGAGTAATCTCAAATATTTACGATAGCGATGGCGTAGTTATTAGTGCTGAGATATATGGAAACAAAGATGATATTGGGTTATTCTTAGACTTGAGGGATCAACTACTAAAATTACAGATAGAGAAGATATTATAAAAACAATTGACAATACGTGCTGTATTTAGTACACTTGTAAGCACAAAAGCCGAGAGGCTTTTTTAAAATCGGAAAAAATATGAAAAAGTTCTTCAAGTATTTTATAGAGTCGAAAAACGAGCTTTTGAAGGTCGTCTGGCCTGACAAGAAGACTACTTTGAATATGACGATTTCTGTAATCATCATATCGCTGGTAGTTTCTGTATTCTTGGGAGCAGTAGACTACGCCCTACTTAAGGGACTAACATTTATTTTAAAATAAAGAGGATTAAAGTATGTCAAAACAACATTCAGAAGGAAAAAACTGGTACGCGATACACACCTACTCAGGATATGAGGAGAGAGTAGCCGATAACCTGCGTCAAAGGGCAGAAAGTCTGGGAATGCAAGATTTGATATTTGACGTGATAGTCCCTAAAGAAAAAACCATAGAAATAAGAAATGGTAAAAGACGGGTAGTGGAAAAGAAAATTTTTCAAGGATATGTTCTTGTGAGTATGGATGTAACTGACCACTCATGGTATATCGTTCGAAACACTCCACAAGTAACCGGATTTATCGGTTCGGGAACCACACCGGTACCTTTGAGCGAAAAAGAGATTAAGAACATTCAAAAAAGAATGGGCGTTGAGGAACCAAAGTATAAGATCGATTTGCGTAAGGGTGACCTTGTAAACATCAATGATGGACCATTTAAAGGTTCTGATGCGACAGTTGAAACAGTAGATGAGGAAAAGGGGAAAATAAAAGTTTTAGTGAGTATGTTTGGACGTGAAACTCCGGTAGAGCTCGACTCACTGCAGGTTAAAAAGGTTTAAGGAGATAATATGGCAAAGAAAATTAAAACAAAGATTAAACTACAGGTAATAGCAGGACAGGCGAATCCGGCACCCCCAGTTGGTACGGCACTCGGTCCGCACGGACTTAACATTATGGATTTTTGTACGTCTTTCAATGAGCAGACAAAGGATCAGATGGGCACAAAACTCCCGGTTATTATAACTGTTTATGAAGATAGAACCTTTGACTTTGTAATGAAAAAGTCACCGGCGGCAGAACTCATTAAAAAGGAAATAAACTTGAAAAAGGGCTCTGGGTCTAGTAAAAAGGAAAAAGTTGCAAAAATGACCAAAGCGCAGCTCAGAAGAATTGCTGAGGCAAAGATGGATGACCTAAACGCAAACTCTATAGAACAGGCCGAGAAAATCATTGCCGGTACAGCCAGAAGTATGGGAGTTGAAGTAGAGAAATAATAAAACAACGCTGTCATTCCCGCGAAGGCGGGAATCTATACAATAATAATTAAATGTGGGAGATTCTATAGTTGAATCATTGGGACCACACCCGCCTACGCTAAAGCTACGGACGGGCAGGAAGGATAAAGATGACAAAGAAAGAAACTGACGAAGGAAAAAGTAAAAAGGAAAAAGTAAAAAGTTCAGAAGAGGGGACTAAGGTAGAGAACAAAAAGATTACGCCCAAAGAAACTAAGGCAGTTAAAGCTGAAGCTAAGACTAAAAATACTGTAAAAAAAGATAAGAAAGAAAAAGTTAAACTTCCCAAAGAAGAAAGAAGGCACTCAAAGAAGTACCGTGAAGTGGCTGCACTAGTTGATAAAAATAACTATTACCCGGTCGTAGAGGCTATTGAACTTGCAAAAAAGACCTCAACTACTAAGTTTGACTCATCGGTCGAAATACATATAAGACTTGGAGTCAATCCAACATCAGCAGACCAACAGGTTAGAGGAACGGTTGCATTACCTCACGGGACAGGGAAGACTAAGAGAATAGCGGTTATTTGTTCTTCTGACAAGGAAAAAGAAGCGAAAGATGCAGGAGCTGATAGGGTTGGCAGTGATATGTTGACCGCTGAAATAGAAAAGGGCAAACTTGACTTTGATATTTTAGTTGCAAGTCCTGATATGATGGCGCAAATTGGTAAGCTTGGTAAGGTACTTGGCACAAAAGGTCTAATGCCAAATCCAAAGGCCGGGACAGTGACTCCAGAGGTTGGTAAAGCAGTAAAAGAGCTAAAAGCCGGTAGAGTAGAGTTTAAAGTTGATAAGGATGCCATAGTTCATCAGACCATAGGTAAGGTTTCATTTGACGCAAAGAAGCTAGAAGAGAACTATAATACATTTATGGATGCTATCAAACATGCCAAACCATCCGGAGCAAAAGGAACCTATATGCGCTCAGTCAACTTATCAACTACGATGGGCCCAGGTATAAAAATAGAGATTTAAAACTTATAGAACACCACAAAATGCCTGTGGACAACTAGTATACAAAAAAGGACGGAAATTTCATCCGTTCTTTTTTGATGTGTGGACAATCTTAAGTATTAATCTTGGTTTATTCTTAAAATAGGCTATTTTTGTGCCTAAATTCCAATTTAAACGAGAAAGTGGGGCATAAGCAAAAAAAGTATTTACAAAGTGGTAATGAGTGGGGTAAAATGGGTGAAAGTGGTGAAAAGTGGGGAATAATAAGATGTTTATCGGAGAATACAAACACAATCTAGATGAGAAAGGGAGACTGGCTCTACCGGCAAAGTTTCGAGGTAAGCTTTCTGATGGAGTAGTTATAACCAAGGGACTAGAAAATGCGCTTGTAATCTATACCAAGGAAGAGTGGGACCGAATCGCATCTGACATCGCCAACATGCCATATACGCAGTCTAATGCCAGAGCATTCTCAAGAATGACACTATCTGGAGCAAACGACTGCAAACTTGACAGACAAGGAAGGATCAACATACCGCAAAACTTGCGTGAATTTGCACACTTGAAAGCAAATGCTGTGGTTGTGGGAGTTTATTCAAGGATTGAGGTCTGGGATACAAAGGAATGGGAAGAGTACCAGACAAGGACAGAAAAGGACGCCGGGCAGATTGCTGAGCAGTTAGACAATACCAGTCTTTAAAGGCACATTTAAAAAATTACTAGAGATAGAAGATCATTTAAATCGCACCTTAACAAATAAATAGCAAAATGATCTTTTAACTTTTGATCTTTTTCAAACTCACTGCGC
>JBBTZO010000021.1:0-4549 GCA_038061315.1 Patescibacteria group bacterium | reverse complement strand
AAGCCGTAATCTTTTCGCTCATCCTTACTTGGTAGAAGTCTGCATGGCGTATGCCGTCGTTAACAGGGTGTTTGTCGACATCTTTTATAAGGACATTTTTTGTTTTTTCCCCTTCAATCTCTATTTGAATAATAGTGCTTCCACCAGACATTTTGTAGGCCCGGTCAAACTCTTTTTTATTTACACTTAAAGACAAGTTATCTTTACCCTTGCCATACAAAACAACAGGGACAAGACCTTCTCTCCTCAAGGCGGAGACTTTCTTGCCTAAAACTTCCCTCTTAGTTGCTTGTAGTTTTATCTTTTCCATTTTTTGTATTTAAAACAGAATCTATCTTACCAAAAAAAGACCTGAGCGTCAACGCTTTCGTCTTATGGGGGATAGTTTAGAAATTATTTTCCCAAAGATTTTTTAAGGTCGCCGTTGAATATTTTCAAACTAGAATGAAAGTCTATTACCTCATTTGTTGAGATCGGCTCTTGAGAAAGATTTTTAAGGTCTTTCATGGTCAAGTCACTCGTTATCTCTTTGGATTTGTCTTTAGCATAGAAGTTCACAGAAACAGGCAGTTTACACTTCGAACATGTCATCTGTATAAGGAAAAGGCCATCAAACTGCCCAACAAACTGTATTTCGTTAATCTCATATACTTCTCCGCAAGCAGGACACTTGAGAGCCGTATAGATATTTTTGATTAATTCAAAAAACTGATTTCCGTCAAGATTTCCATCCATTTGTTTCACCCCGCTTACTTACTCGTATTATATCACACTCAAAGAAAATCAATAATTATTTATCAATTATAACTTTTGACTTTCTAACTTTTGGAGTTATAAACCACTCCAGATATTTCCCAAACATCAGCCTCGTTTGAGCATCTAGCGATGGTATTGAACTGAGAAGAATCGCGACTAATGGTGTAAAAATCCACTGGGTTAGCATACCAATATAGCGAAAATGCGAGTATTTTAGTGGTTTTTTGGGTAGTAGTGCCATATAGGTCCAAACACTGAAAAATACTCCTATCCAAGCGGTTATTGCAAGCTTAGAACTATATGTTGTCACATTATGAGCAATGACAGAGTCCATAAACTGCTGGTTGAAAAGAAGCGGTAACCAAGCAGTAGCAAGAAGAAGCGATGATGATGCCCAAGATAGATGAGATATATACTGTCGAAACGTCTGGATAAACTTTTCCCTTAAAGGTATTTCGGGATGTTTCAGGAAGTTTTTTACGACAAACGGAAAATCACTCGCCCCCCAAGCCCAACGCCTTCTCTGTAGATATTGGCTCTTGAACGTTTTATAAATGTTTTCATCTAAAACACAGTCTTGATAAACAGGCAAAAGTAAGGGCACCATCTCTATGTTTCCATTGAATGCGAAGTATGTCCTAAAGTACTGATGGCCATCCTCTACAATGGTTTGAGTAGACCAAAAGTCAGTAACTAAAAGAGTCTTTAAGCTCTGTGTGTGAGCAGCAAACGTGCGCAACCTATATGGTCTCATTGACTCTACAATAATCCAAAAAGATGAGGCTATCGCTGCTACCCTGTTCGGTGCCGGCGCATCCCAGATATTGTTGAAAAGAAGTGCTACCGGTTGGTAAGTTTTTCTATCTCTATCTGGATCTATGATGTACTTGTAGGTCAGCTTTGAAAAATATTCTCGATGAGGTATGTGGTCAGCATCCAAGGTGGTAACTAACACATTCTCTGGATCTATACCTTCTTCTTCTATGTATTTTACGACCTTCTTTCCTGCCGAGACTAGATTTGCCCCCTTTCCCCTTACCTCACCCACTTTGTCTTGATGTACATAGCACAAAAGTTTTAGGAAGTCATTTCCATATTTCTTCTCTATTTTTCCTGCAATCATTTTATAGTTTTCTTCAGCTCTCCCTTCACCCGTTAAAACCACTATAAGTTTGTCTGAGGGATAGTTCGCCATTTTTAAGTAACCAAAAGTTTCGTCAAGAATTCTAAAGCTTTCATCCCAAAACGGAATGATAACAAGGTGGATAATATCGTCAATATTCTTCACAAGGCTTTGTCTGCCGGCAAGGTTGTCAAGTTCCTCAATGTCTTTTTTCAAATCCCTACATCTGGTTCCCAAAAAAATATTTTTCGTTTTTTTCTTGTATTCACTTTTCAGTTCCTTTAAAAGCTTATTTGTATCCCTTGACGCTATTTGTGCCCGCTTATACCAGTTTGTCCTCATGCTATATTTCATATGATAGAGACCATTTATAAGATGACGGGCTATGTTGAATGCCTTTAGAAACCAGTAAAGGTTGAAAATGAGAATAAAATAAGCCACCATCAGCGGAAAGGAATAAGCAAAAGCGAAGGGAAAAATTATCACAATCCAAACCGAAAGTCCCGGAATAACTTCCAGGAATCTTTGAAACCATCGGGCATCTACCCAGCTTCTCATATTTTTAAGAACCTCTCACATTAAGCGCTATAATTTCAAGAAATGTGATAACACATAAGAAAAGATTGATACCTAAAAATACATATGTCAGAAACCTATCTTTTCTATAGAAATACTCCGCTGCTACGACGTTGGCAATTATGATAATTACTAACAAGGATGGGATCAAAAAAGAACCCGTCCATGAACCTGTCCTAACAATACCAAAAAGGTAGTTATACTTTAGAGGAACAGAGGCTTGATCTGTTTTTAGATGAGTTAAAACAAAGGCTAGGTTTACAACAACTAGCACCCCAACACCCATCAAAATGTATTTGAAAGGTTTTTCCTGAAGAAAAGACTTCTCATGAACTTTTCTTGCTCTTTTTTGAAGTTTGGTTGTGTCTATTTTTTTTACTATTTTTTTATACATAACTTATAACTTTTCTATTATACCATGCGTTTCTGGAGCCGATAGTCGGAGTCGAACCGACGACCTACTCTTTACGAAAGAGTTGCTCTACCAACTGAGCTATATCGGCTCAAAATTATCCTTTGGAGCGGGTAGCGGGAATCCCCGCCAGACCTGCATGGAGCGAGAGAGGAGAATCGAACTCCCGTTATCAGCTTGGGAAGCTGATGTTCTACCACTGAACTACTCTCGCGAATGTCGGGCAGGGAACCCGCCACTCGACCTTGGGAAGGTCACGTTATACCACTTAACTATACCCGCAGGGACCAAACACTTTCAGCCAAAGGCTGATCCCGACTGAAACGTCGGGAAACTATACCCGCAAAACTTTAAGTTTAACTTGCATATTTTAGCATAAATCCACCCTATTTTCAATTATAGATGGTGATATAATAAAATTATGAAAATCAAAAAAGAAAACCTCATACATGATGCCTTTGATATAGGTATCTCCATTAAAGGGATTGATGGTGTTCTAGAGATTATTGGGGGAATAATTCTTCTTTTTGCCAGTCCGATAAGAGTCAATAAAATTATTGATATTTTGACCCGCCATGAGCTCAGCCAAGACCCAAACGACATCATCGCCCACTATCTAACGAACTTTGCCCATAATTTTTCAGCCAGTGCCCAACTTTTCGGAAGTTTTTTCCTGCTTTCACACGGCATTATCAAGGTTTTCCTAGTAGTCTCTCTATGGAAAGGCAAACATTGGGCATATCCCTTGGCTGTAAGCATCTTTAGCCTTTTCACTGTTTACCAAATGTACCGTTATTTTTTGAAGCCCTCACCTCTTCTAATCATCCTCTCAGTTCTCGATATATTTGTTATTGTTCTGACCTGGCTTGAATATAAGAGGGTTAAATCTGAAATTACCAAATCCATTGATAAATAGGCCCTTTTCTGTTAAAATATGTAAGTTCGCGGCCCGGTAGCTCAGTTGGTTAGAGCGCCTGCCTGTCACGCAGGAGGTCGGCGGTTCGAGTCCGCTCCGGGTCGCCAAATGGAACGCATATTTAATAAGCTGGCTTAGTCAACTTATTTATATTGATGACCCTCCTTCGCTAAAGCAGAGTTTATCCGACCTCTGGTGGAGAACGGGCAGGCGCAGATTTGACTAGAATGTAAGAGCTTTTTATAAAAAGCTCTTTACTCTTCGGATGTAATCATATATAATCGTATGTAGTTAAGGAGATACTATTATGCATACAAATCGCTTCGAAAAAAGAATAAAAATTACCTCAGAAGTATTAAATAAAATTGCCGAGATAGATCGGATTAAGGGACAATGGAAGGGTGGCCTTAAGATAAGTCCACAAATTTTAGGACGTTTAAAGACTTCGGTGATTATTACCTCTTCTGGTGCTTCGACCAGGATTGAAGGCTCCAAACTAAGCGATGCGGAAGTCACTCGGCTTTTGCGTGGACTAAAAACGAAATTACCGAAGAATCGGGACGAACAGGAGGTAGCCGGTTATGCAGATCTCTTGGGTCGAATATTTGATAATTATCACAATTTAAAATTGACTGGGAATAATATTTTACATTTTCACTCGATTCTCTTGGGTTTCTCAGATAAAGATACTTCTCACCGCGGTAAATACAAGACTGCGGACAATAAAGTGATTATCCAGAATGACGCTGGACAGACTTCGGTTTTA
>JBBTZO010000020.1:0-2479 GCA_038061315.1 Patescibacteria group bacterium | reverse complement strand
GGGAGTCCTCCGATCAAAAAACGATAACTGAGGACAAAAAACTAGAGGAAGCAATTGAAGAAGTTTTAGATTTACTTTGAAAAGAACAAAAAGAGCCTGAGGAAAAAACACCCAGAGAAAAGGTGAAGAGGTCCGGAACCGGAGTAATGAATGACATTACTATCGGCAAAAGAAGTGACTACTCAAATAAAAAACACAGAGAGACTATAAAAACGGCTGAAAAAGAAATTAAGGACGAAGCCGAGAAGCTCGGAAGGATAGTCACAAGTGAGAGTGGTTACACCAAGGAGTATGACATTATGATCCTTTCCATCGCTCTGACCGCGATAGCAATGATAGTGCTAGCAATATTTATGACATTTAGATAAGCAACTTACTAACTACCAATAATACCAATGTACGTATTCTCGTATAGAAACTTTAGCGAAAATACCAAAATTAGTTTAAAATAGAATTAGTATATTTGTATTATTCGTAATAAGTAAAAGAAAAAATATGACTGATGACAAATGGCAAGATTTAAAAGACTCTGTTAGGGAAAAGTTTGAAGTTTTAGAAGAAAAAAACGAACCAGACATCATAACCGACGACATTGGAAATGAAATAAAAGGGGAAAAAGATATCCTTATCTTCAACGGCCCAATGGGAAAGATGATGGTCGTAAAGATAAAAAGACCGGTTATTTTAGACAAAAAGTCTCATTATCATAAAACTCAAGCCGGTAAGGCCCTCACCGAATACGTTGTCTCTGATACAGAATTCACAAACAGAGTAGAGGCTTTCACTTGGGACGAGATAGGACAGGATTGGAAAGCAATAGATACTCGTGGAGACAGTATCAGCTTTTAAGCTATGAAGGTTGGTATCAAAAAACCTATTCTCCTCTTTTTAGGTGGAGTACTTGTCTTGTCGGCAGTGCTTGTGGTTCTCAGGGGTATTCAACTCCCACAAATACCATACTTCAATAGTGAAAAAAAGAACAAGCAGACGTCTCAACCAAAAATGGCTGCCCTTAGTGTTCAAGATAATAAAATTATTATCAAATACTCCGAACTTAATCTTTTTATGGCAGAATGTTGTGATACGATTGTAAAAGAAATAAAAACAGAAAAAGATGATACCTCTGTTAAGATGACAGGTAAGGCAACTTTTCCTTTCCCGGCCAACTTTGAGGGAAACCTCTCTCCTTATGTAGAAAATGAAAAAATAAAGGGAAGACTTTCAAATCTGATTCTGGGGAAGGTAGAGTCCCCACAAATGTTGTCTGGCAAACTAGAGGATTTGATAAACCTGGGGTTTGAAAATAAAATAAATAGCACATACAAGGTAAAAGATGTTAAAATTACTAGTGAAGGGATTATTATTACTAATTACGAATAATACTAATTTACGAATTCTTGGATAGCGAAGTTTTAAAAATAAGGACACTAGAATAGAATTAGTAAATTAGCATCATTAGTAATTAGTAAAAGAGGAGTGAAACGACGATGAAAAATCCAAATCAAAGAGTAGCAATATTTGTGGACGTACAAAATCTTTACTATTCCGCAAGGGCACTTTATGAAAAGAAAGTGAACTTTGGCGAAATTATAAAAATGGGAACTGCAGAAAGAAAACTTATAAGAGCAATAGCCTATACAATAAAGGCAGAGAGCCCCGACGAACAGTCATTTTTCGACGCACTAGGAAAACTAGGGTACGACGTAAAATCAAAAGACTTACAAACTTTTGCGGGCGGACATAAAAAGGGTGACTGGGATGTAGGTATAGCAGTAGATATCCTAAAAATGGCGCCCAAGCTTGACGCTGTCGTTTTATGCTCCGGAGATGGAGACTTTGCAGAACTTTTGCATCACGCGAAAGCAGAAGGTTGCCGAGCAGAGGTTATATCCTTTGGACGAAGTACTTCAGCAAAACTACTAGAAGAGGCGGATGACTTTACAGACCTTGATCTTATTACAACTAAAATCTTAATAGACTCAAATAGACCAGCCAGAAAAAGAAAGTAAGAGCAGAAAGCAACAAGACGCAAGAAACAATGACCAAACAAATTAAAATACACAATTTTCAAAAAAATTCGTTTGTGGTTTTTGATTTGTCTCTTGCTTGTAACTTGTTTCTTGGTTATTGTATCTTCCAAGACAGGGAACAAAGCATCTAGGTCAATTTAAAGCTCGAGATAAAATAATTATGATTAAAACTCGTTTTGCTCCAAGTCCAACAGGAAAACCACATGTCGGAAATATACGTTCTGCTATTTTTGCATTCCTTTATGCTAAATCAAAAAATGGTGAGTTCATCCTCCGCATTGAAGATACCGATAGGGAACGCCTTGTTCCTGAGGCTGTTGAATACATTGAGAAAAGTCTAAAGTGGCTAGGGATAGACTGGGATGATGAAAAAAAAGTTCACCAGTCTAAAAGGTTAAATATTTATCAAAAATATGGTTTTTCAGTAAAGATAAGAAATTCTACTATCC
>JBBTZO010000019.1:4307-26003 GCA_038061315.1 Patescibacteria group bacterium | reverse complement strand
AGATCACTTCATCAAAGAAGAGTTTGAAGAGTTAGAAACGAGGGTTGGCGAACTAAACGAACAACTAGGCGATCTGGAAAAGGCAAAAACAGATATCTTAAAAATCATCGGTGAACTAGATGTAAGGATAAAGACTCAGTTCAAAACTACATTTGTTAAAATATCAGATGAGTTTACCAAATATTTCAAAATTTTGTTTAATGGTGGTAATGCAACGCTAAATCTGGAAACAGATGAAGAAGGAAACTTTGGGGTAGAAATAGGAGCGACACCTCCGGGGAAGAAAAACCAATCATTAAATAGTTTATCGGGAGGGGAAAGAGCACTGACCTCCATTGCATTACTTTTTGCAATACTTGCCGTAAATCCAAGCCCATTCTGTGTACTTGATGAGGTAGATGCTTCGCTTGATGAGACAAATACAGAGCGATTCCTCGAGATATTAAAGACACTTGCTCGTTATACCCAGTTCGTAGTTGTCACACACAACCGCGAAACCATGAAAAAGGCGGACATTATCTACGGCGTCTCCATGGATGACAATCACGTCTCGCAAGTGTACTCACTGAAGTTAACAGAAGTGTAATAGAAAAGGACGAGTAAACTCGTCCTTTTCATGCCTAAATTTTACTGCTCCGCGCTGATGAGACCGTACTGGATGCTCACTCGCTGGATGATGCCGAGGTGTGAGAGCCCATTCATTATAGCGTCTCCCAGCACCTTCCGCGTCTCCTTGACGACCCCATCCAGTTCGTGGCGCAATCCAGCGGTGATGATTATGAAGTCATCTTCGTCCTCACAGATGGTTACTGCATAACCGTCATTGAAGACGCCGGAAGCGTTGGGACGCCTTGCAGCAATCTGTTTCTCCAGCTCGGCACCCTTTGTCGTCAGTTCATCCAGTTTGCCGAGGATATTCAGCTGGTCTTCGTTCAGCTCGGCGATCAGCTCATTGCTAATCGCAACTGGCTCTTCGGGGAAACCATTGTTCTGAATTTCCTTGAGAGCATCCTCAAGACTGGGCCATTTTGTAGGCATGATTTATATTCACCCCCCTGTACATCCGATGAATAGGAATAAGACGTATTATATTATTTTTTACTAAAAATGTCAATGTTATTATTTCGTTGACTTTTGAGTATATATTAGCTATAATATTTTGGTAAATCATTAAATCAGTTAATTAGCAGAAGGAGCAGGATTGGTAGTAATCAGACTAACCCGTGTCGGTAAGAAAAAGCAGGCACACTATAGGATAGTAGTAGCAGAATCAAAACGAGCAGTACAAGGCAAGTTTATTTCAATATTGGGTTGGTATAACCCCCATACTAAAGAGCTAGAAGTAAAAAAAGACGAGTTACAAGCTTGGTTCGATAAAGGAGCCATGCCTTCTAATACTTTGGCAAAATTACTGAAAAAAGAAGGCGTTAAGCTTCCTAAATGGGTAAAGATAACCGAGAAGAAAAAAGCGCCAAAGAAGAAAGAAGAGCCAAAGGAAAAACCGGCTGCAGCACCAAAGGAAGAAGAGGCACCGGCTGAGGAAGTGAAAGAGGAAAAATCCGAAGAAAAAGTAACAGAGACAGAAGCGCCAGTAGAAGAAGAAAAGTCAGAAGAACCCACTAAAGAAGAGAAACCAGCAGAAGAACCAAAAGAAGATAAATAATATTAAATAAAAAATATTAAAACCCTGTAAAAAGGGACGAAGGAGGCCAAGATGGCAAAAGAAAAAGATCAGGAATTCGTTGAGTACGTTGTAAAGGAAATCGTATCAAACAAAGACGCAGTGAAAGTAGAAAGAAGCATTGATGAAAAGGGTGTACTACTAGAGCTTACAGTTGACGCGGAAGACATGGGCGTAATCATTGGTAAAGAAGGAAAAACTGCAAAATCTATCCGAACTCTACTTCGAGTTTTAGGCGCAAAGAACGACTCAAGAGTTAATCTAAAAATAGTTGAGCCCGAAGGTTCAGAGAGACCACAGAGAGCAGAAAGACAAGAAGAGCCAAAAGCAGAAGAAACGAAAGTTGAAGAAAAAGAAGAAGTGGTAGAGGAGATTCCTGCGGAGGAAGAAACAGAAGAATCCGCCTCTGAAGATTCGGACGAGGAGCCAATGGCAGACCTTGATCTCTAAACAAATCAAAAATTAAGAAAAAAAGCCACACTCGTGGCTTTTTTTCTTTCTCTGATGCGACTATCGGTTCGAAAAGCGAGGATAAGGCGAGTGAACACCTTGAAAAGACCACTTGGTTTTAACCCGACTGAAAGGAGTTGTGGTTTTTCAAGGGCGAATGAGCCGTAAGCCGACACTTTGAGAATCCGTCTAAGTCGCGATTTTTGCTCTACTTTTTCTAAAAAAGTAGAATAACGGATTAAACGAAAATCGAAACACATTCAAATTATGATAAAATAGATAAATGGAACCAAAAATAAAATTCAACATCATTACACTTTTTCCAGAAGTAGTAGAAAGCTTAACTGACTATAGCATCCTCGGGAGGGCAAAAAAAAATAAAATTATAGAGATTAAAACTTATAACCTCCGTGACTTTGGTATTGGCAGACATAAACAGGTTGATGATACACCGTATGGCGGTGGTGCGGGTATGCTACTTAAGGTGGATATTTTAGACAAAGCGATAGAAAAGGTGAGAGCCGAAAACACAAGTACATATATGATATTGCTGACTCCAAAAGGGGATAAATACTCTCAAAAGGCGGCGAAATCTCTATCAAAAAAGAAAAATATCACTCTTGTTTGCGGACATTATGAGGGATTTGACGAGAGGGTACGAGAGTTGGTAGATGCAGAGATATCTATTGGTGACTTTGTCGTAAGTGGTGGAGAGATAGCAGCAGTAGCTGTCATAGACTCTGTCAGCCGTTTAGTTCCCGGCGTTTTGGGTGGAGAGGATTCTGCGAGTGAAGAGTCATTCGAGAAAGGACTCCTAGAGTACCCGCACTATACAAATCCAAGGGAGTATAAAGAAATGAAAGTGCCGGAAGTACTTCTGTCTGGGAATCATGCTGAAATAGAAAAGTGGAGGAAGGGCCAAGCTGAAAAGATTACCAAAAAGAAAAGACCAGACCTTTGAAAGTAACAATATACAAGAAACAATAACCAAACAAATTTCAATATTCAAGTAAATACTAGGTTTGATATTTGTAGCTTGTTATTTGCTTGTAACTTGTCTCTTGGTGATTGTATCTTATTTTCCTCTTTACACAGAATGAATTTATATCTATTATTTATTCATAAACTAATAACGACGAGGGAGTATATTTTAAAATGCCAAAATTAGAAATTGACGAAAATCTTTGCTCGGGTTGCGGAACATGTGCCAGTGAGTGTCCGGAATGTTTTGAACTTGGAGATGATTTCAAGGCTCATATAAAAAAAGATACATGTGGAGATTGCAATCTTGATGATGTTGTTGCCGACTGTCCTATGGGGGCTATAAGCTATGAATGATCCGGTAAATCCTATGAATCCTGTTGATCCAGTTAATCCGATTAATCCACCAAATCAGAATCCGGTAAGTCCCGGACCGGTATTTGAGGAAACTACAAATACCTCTCGTATTTATCAGATTGCACTAGGAGTTGTGGGTTTTTTACTGCTGGTCGCCCTTATCTTCGTAACCGTTTATTATATTAAAGCAAACAGAACCACCACCTATATCAACCAAAAGGTAGATGAGAGCAAAGGAATAAAAGAGAAAGAGGTTAGGGAAGCTTGTGAGATTGAAAAAACGGACATGCGTGAAAATCCATGGACGAACTTTACGGCAAGAAGTGACTTTGGAGCATTCAGCTTCACAGTGCCTAGAAACTGGTCTCAATATGAACATTTTGATATAAACGCAAACGAACCATATAGTATTTACTTTAGTTCGGATATGGTCAAGTACGACGCTGGAACAAAAAAGAATCATGCAGCCCTTGAGGTTACTATCAGTAAAAAGCTTTATAATGCAGAAATAAAGGCTATACAAGATGAGATTAAACGGAACAAAGATGCAAATAAAACTGAAGAAAGCGTAAATATCTCGAACTTTACAGGGACTAAGTTCACCTACAAAGATGAAGGTCTTGGTAAAAAAGTAGGGGTTATAGTTTTACCCTACAGAGATAGAGTTCTCTTTATTAAAACAGACGATTATGACCAGTGGAATGAGAAATACTACGATAAGTTCTACAAATCATTTGCTATAACGCCTTAAATCAAAAATTGATTTAGATTTTTGGGAGACTTAAGCTAGAGTTTGAGTCTCTTTTGGTTTATAATGGTGAGTCACAACCTGTCATCCTCGGGCTTGACCCGGGGATCCAGGAGAGACAAATTAAAAGAAATAGATTCCCGTCTGCGCGGGAATGACAAGAGAAAATGGACAAATTTACACTAAAAAGTAAATATAAGCTTACTGGGGATCAGCCGGAAGCTACGGCCAAGTTGATTCGTGGTTTGGAAAAAGGTCTGGATAAGCAGATTCTTTTAGGTGTGACCGGTTCAGGAAAAACTTTCACGGCAGCAAATGTGATAGAGAAGATAAACAAACCGACCTTGGTTATTTCTCATAATAAAACCCTCGCTGCTCAGCTATACTCAGAGTTCAAAGAGTTTTTCCCTGATAATGCTGTCCGATATTTCGTTTCATATTATGACTACTACCAGCCCGAGGCGTATATACCGAGAACTGATACCTATATAGAAAAGGATGCCAGTATTAATGAAGAGATAGACCGCCTTCGTAATGCCGCAACGGCTGCACTTCTTTCACGTCCCGATACCCTCATAGTCGCCAGTGTCTCTTGTATCTATGGTCTTGGATCTCCTGAGGACTACGTAAACATGAAACTGGATTTTGAAGTTGGCAAAGAGCTCAATCAGGAGAAGACTATGAAACGTCTTCTAGCAGTCCAATATGAGAGGAATGACCAGGCATTTGAGAGGGGAAAGTTCAGGGTTCGCGGAGATGTCCTGGACATATTCCCTGTATATGAAGAAAAGGCGATTCGGATTGTTTTTGACGGGAATATGGTAGAGTCTATTCGTGACTTAAATCCTTTGACTGGGGAGCTAGGTAAGAAACAGGACAAAATTTCCGTGTTTCCGGCCAAGCACTTTGTGACACCGAGAGAAAAACTTCTTGGCGCTATCCCTGAAATAATGAAAGAGTTGGGTATCCGGCTTAAAGATTTAAAAAAACAGGGCAAACTTCTGGAAGCCCAACGCCTTGAACAAAGAACCAAGTTTGATATGGAAATGATTAAAGAAACGGGATATTGCTCTGGAATAGAGAACTATTCACGTTATCTGGCAGGAAGAAATCCGGGTGAACCGCCGGCAACTCTTCTAGACTTTTTCCCTGATGACTTCTTGATGCTTATAGATGAGTCGCACATGACCGTTCCACAAGTTCGCGGTATGTATAACGGCGATAGGTCCAGGAAAGAAACGCTGGTGGAGCACGGATTTCGTCTTCCTTCAGCATTAGACAATCGTCCTCTTCATTTCAGTGAATTCAAAAAATTTATGGATAAAAGTATATTTATCTCAGCAACACCGGGGGACTATGAGTTTCGGACGGCAAGTAACCACAAAATAGGTTCTTCTGATGAATATTACGAGGCTGTTCGCCTCGCAAGCACGAAGCACGAAGCACTAAATACTAAACAAATTCAAAGTAATAAATCTTCAAACAAAAAGAATGTCATTCCCACCTCTTCTCCTGTCATTCCCGCGGAGGCGGGAATCCAGAAAAATGTTTCTAATTTGGAAAATTCTAATTTAGATATTGTTTCGGATTTAGAGATTAGAAATTCGGATTTGAAATTCAAAGGTTTT
This sequence comes from Patescibacteria group bacterium, assembly GCA_038061315.1. GTDB lineage: Bacteria > Patescibacteriota > CPR2 > UBA1875 > JAJYID01 > JAKANV01. The sequence continues at coordinate 20,158 of JBBTZO010000019.1, read as the reverse complement.
GACTGGATAGCCGAGCAAGTCATCCGCCCGACAGGTTTACTGGACCCAGAAGTTGAGGTTAGAGGCACGAAACATCAGATAGATGACCTGCTCAATGAAATCCAGATGCGGGTGAAGAAAAAGCAACGTGTGATAGTCACAACATTGACCAAAAGGATGGCAGAAGACTTAAGTGAGTACCTACAGGAGCTAAATATCAAAGTTACCTACATTCACTCAGAGATTAACACGCTAGAGCGTCCTGAGATACTCAGGGACCTTCGTAAGGGCATATATGATGTCGTTATAGGCGTGAACCTGCTTCGTGAGGGACTGGATTTGCCTGAAGTGTCTCTTGTGGCTATCTTAGACGCTGATAAGGAAGGTTTCCTTCGCGGTGAAAATGCACTTATTCAAACAATTGGAAGAGCAGCACGACATTCGGAAGGAAAAGTTATAATGTATGGCGATAAGATGACAGAATCTATGAAAAAGGCAATATCCGAGACCGAAAGAAGGCGCAAGATTCAGGAAGAATATAACAAGAAGCACGGTATCACCCCGACAACCATAAAGAAGTCCATACGGGAAGACATCGCCTCGTCAAAGAAAGGGAAAAAAGAGGAAGCGTTCGACATTACTGACATGCCACCGGATGAGCTGGAACGGATGATAAAAGAGATGCGAAAACAAATGGTTATCGCTTCAAATAATCTAGAGTTTGAGCAAGCAGCCAAACTCCGCGACCAGATACGTGATATTAGAGAAAAAATAGAGTCAAAAAGGATAAAATAGTTTCCTAAAGAGGGTCGGACCTTGCGTATCCGCCAGGTCCGACCCTCAAAGCAAGTTTTCCAAGGACTGTTCCTGTTAAGTAAAAAGAGTGGAAAATAACTATATTTCTGCTATAATAAGAGCTCAGTTAATTATAAAAGTTGGAGGTAGTCTCCAACTTTTTAAAAAACTCGACCTTTGAAAAGGGAGGTGAATAAGATGGCAGAAAACAAAAATGTAAGACATGTCCGGTTCAGGATGCGCATATCTTATCTGGACTATCTGATCATTAGAGATATACCAGGCCTTGATCTTCTGGGTTGTATTGGGTCTAAAGTTGGTCCCTCTACCTCCTACTGCACACTTGAAAGAGGACATTTCGAAGCCGGCCTGTCTGAGCTTAAGAAGTGGTTCACGGGGGTGAAGGTAGTCCCGGAAAGTGAGTGGACGAATCTGTCATGTTCAATACCTCTTCCTAACGATATCCAATCACGGAGATTGCAACGGAGGCGAAGCATGGCTGAGCCAACGCTGAAGTATGACCCGGAGGTGGCCAGAATAGTTCAGGGTATAAACGACTGGAAATCGGGACGCGGCTGGGCATTATTAAGACTGGAGGAAGTGTTTGGGGTCAACATAGACCTCAACATCGCCAAGAGCGTGAAAGAGAAATAGAAAAACCCAAAAAGCCGAAACGGAGATGACAAGATGCCGATAGTCTACGGGATATTAATCATATGGTCGGTAATATTCCTATACCTGCTCATCGGCCGGCTCCTTTGCCGGTCTTGGAGCACCACCAAGAAAGACTATGATTTCAAGTTATATCTTTCCATCTGGCCGATATTTTTTATGGCTGATGAGGTCGCCAGTGCGATATGGTGGGTTATTATCCGGCTAAACCGCTGGCTAACGCCGTGGGGACTGGCAAGCAGACTAGTCAAAACTGACGCGGGACGGAGGTGAATGAGATGGGTGCTACAATTGGAAGTTCTTGCCACCATAGGAAAGCTCCGGACTGGGGCTTTGTGCTTTTCATGCTTTCCTTGGTGCTAATGATCCTCGGAGGCGTGGTGGGCGTGATTGTGGGCCTTTTCTTTAGCGGCAGCATGATTTTCGGTCACAGCGCCATGTGGGCGGCTATATCGCTGCTTGCTGCTGGAGGTGTTATCTTCCTGGGACTTTTTGCAGTAGGAATATCCAGGGGTTAACACCCAAAGAGGTGCGGGGACAAGAGAAAAAGTCTTGTCCCCGCAAAAGAGGACTTTTTAGAAAAAGAGTCCTTTTTCTTTTGTAAAAAATAATCTTAAAAAGCGTGATGGCGGCCTTCAAATGTGAAAACCGCCCTTAAAAATGTTGCACCCTTGTTGCTGCCCGCTTCACTACTGGATCGTGCAGAACACCATTCTCCCATTGCTGGTCTCGGTAGTGGTGGTGAAATCTGCACTCCCATCTAGTAGCCCAGCAACGAGACGCTCAAAAGGCACTCTGTACGGCCTTCCGTACTGATTTGCTGGAGCATGACGTTCTCCAGCAAAGGAGCAGGGTGTTATCGTGACAGTTCGTCTGTCAGATAGCTTGACGGTTATCTTTTTGCTGCCGTCACTTTTGAAAATCTGACTCATCACTTTTTCCGCGTCGCTTATATTGTCTCCCACGACAACAAATTGCGAGGCCACTTCCTGCAGAATTTTGCCATTCAGCATTTTACGCCTCCTTTCTGGCTACGGGTATATATGTACAATTTACCCCAAGTTTATGGGTTCCTTATTGTACAGCTTTTTTCATATTTTTTCAATAATTTTTCAAGAAACCCTTGAAAAGTCTCGGGAAAATCTGTATAATGGGATGGTTTCCATGGATTTGGGCTTTGTGAAAGAAATATACAATTACCAAGATAAAAGTTACAAAAGTACTTGGAATTTGATTTTTGAGATTTGATTGATCATTGTTCCTTGTACCTTGTTTCTTATAAAGCAAAGGGCTAATTATGCAAGAAAAGATAGTCATCAGGGGTGCTCGCGAGCACAATCTGAAAAATATAGACGTAGAAATACCACGAGATAAATTAGTGGTGTTTACAGGGCTTTCCGGTTCAGGAAAGTCCTCTTTGGCCTTTGATACTATTTATGCTGAGGGCCAGAGGCGTTATGTGGAGAGTTTGTCCTCATATGCGCGCCAATTCCTAGGTCTCATGGAAAAGCCCGACGTAGACCAGATAGAAGGTCTCTCACCGGCTATTTCTATAGACCAGAAGTCTACAACCAGAAATCCGCGTTCTACAGTCGGCACCGTCACTGAAATTTACGATTATTTAAGAATACTTTATGCGCGTATCGGCATACCACACTGCCCCTTGTGCGGGAAAGAGATAAGGAAACAGACCATACCGCAGATTATAGAGCAGATTCTTGTGATGAAAAAAGGTTCGAAGTTTATGATACTCGCGCCTATTATTCGTGATAAAAAAGGCGTTCATAAGTACGTATTTGAGGAACTTACGAAGGCTGGATACGCACGAGTGCGTATAGACGGTAAGGTCTATGAGATAGAAGATATCCCAACTTTAGACAAGAATAAAAAGCATACTATAGAAGTGGTGGTTGATAGATTCACTCTAAACAAGGAAATAGAAAAAAGAATATCTCAATCAGTCGAAACGGCGGTAAATCTTGGCGAGGGAGTAATAATTTTGTTCAACTCTGACACCAAGGAGGAGAAAATATTCTCTCAGCATTTTGCTTGTCTGGACTGTGGTATAAATCTCTCTGAAATCTCCCCCAGAAGCTTCTCATTCAACTCTCCATACGGCGCCTGTCCATACTGCACCGGACTTGGCGTAAAACTGGAGATAGACCCCAAGCTGGTCGTGCCTAATCCTAAGCTGTCCATACCTGAGGGAGCTATACGGCCCTGGTCCAGAACTGCCAGCAAGATGGGCTGGTACATAAAACTGCTTCACGGAGTTGCAGAGAAGCATGGTTTTGATATCAACCTTCCATATAAAGACTTACCGAAGAAGGCAAAAGACATCGTGATGTATGGTACCGGTGATCAAAGATATAAGGTTCATATGGGATTGCGTGACTATGAGTCTGACTATGAAGGCGTAGTAGCTAATCTCGGCCGTAGACACAAAGAAACTGACTCTGACTACGTACGAAAAGAAATAGAGAGATACATGAGCGAACGAACCTGTCCGAAGTGTAAAGGTACTCGTTTGAAGCCGGAAATAGCCGCAGTTACAGTCGGAGGAAAGACAATAGTAGAAATAGTTATCATGTCGCTGGATAGAGCACATGAGTTCTTTGATACAGTGGAGCTATCAGAAAGAGACCAGAAAATAGCGGTTCAAGTCCGCAAGGAACTGACAGAGCGAATAAACTTTTTGCTCAATGTCGGGCTCAACTACTTAACATTAGATCGCTCGGCGACGACACTTTCCGGCGGAGAAGCTCAAAGGATTCGTCTTGCCACACAAATAGGTTCATCTCTCATGGGTGTGCTTTACATTCTTGATGAGCCGTCGATCGGCCTTCATCAACGTGACAACATCCGCCTTATAAAAACCCTCAAGCGGCTTCGTGACCTTGGAAACACCGTCATTGTTGTAGAGCACGACGAGGAAACCATGATGAACGCGAACTGGATACTGGATATCGGTCCCGGAGCAGGAGAAGCGGGCGGACATATCATAGCCCAAGGCACACCGGAACAGATTATGAAAAACCCGAAGTCCATCACAGGACAGTATCTATCAGGCAAAAAGACGGTAAACAGTCCTGAAAAGCGCCGAAATGGGGATGGTACAACTATAACTATGGTCGGCGCAACCGAAAACAACCTGAAAGACATCACCGTTGATATACCGCTTGAGAAACTTGTCCTCATCACTGGCGTATCCGGCTCAGGCAAATCCTCTCTCATTAACGACATTCTAGCCAAGAAGCTCTCACAGGTATTCCACCGGGCACAGGCGCTACCGGGCAAACACAAAGCTATAAAGGGTCTCACCAACTTAGATAAAGTCATCGACATCGACCAGTCGCCGATAGGCAGAACTCCCAGAAGCAACCCCGCCACCTACACAGGCGTATTTACGGAAATCCGCGACCTTTTCGCATCCGTTCCCGAGGCAAAGATACGCGGGTACAAGCCGGGACGCTTCAGCTTCAACGTCAAAGGCGGCCGATGTGAGGCGTGTCGCGGTGAAGGTATCCTGAAGATTGAGATGCACTTCCTCCCCGACGTCTATATCACTTGCGAGGAGTGTAAGGGCAAGCGCTACAACGCGGAAGTTCTCGATATCAAATACAAAGGCAAAAATATCTCTGATGTTCTGGAAATGACGGTCTCAGAAGCTCTTCAATTCTTTAAAAATATTCCTAAAATCCAGATGAAGCTAGAGACGCTTGAACGAGTGGGCTTGGGTTACATCCGTCTTGGTCAGCCGGCAACGACACTTTCCGGCGGTGAATCTCAGCGTGTGAAGTTATCTACGGAGCTGTCAAAGAAATCTACCGGCAAGACGCTCTACATTCTCGACGAGCCGACCACCGGCCTGCACATGGACGATGTAAATCGCCTAATGAATATCCTAAACGCGCTTGTCGACATGGGAAATACTGTGCTTGTTATCGAGCACAATCTGGAAGTTATCAAAGGCGCTGACTGGATTATCGACCTCGGACCGGAAGGCGGGGATAAAGGGGGAGAAGTGGTTGCAACCGGCACGCCAGAGCAGGTTGCCCGTGTGAAGAAATCATATACTGGACAGTACTTATCTGAGATACTAAAAAGAGAAAAGATTAAATAATGGAGGCCTGCCCAGCGAAGCTTTAGCGTAGTTGGGAACAAGTCGCAAAGAACAAAAAGTCGTATACTGGGCAGTACTTAGCTGAGATTTTAAAGAAAGAAAAAGTAAAGTAATCTGTCCTAAAGAGGGTCGGATCCTTGTGTACTCACCAGGTCCGACCCTCAAAGCATATCATTTGAATTTAGCGGCAAATCAGATTACAATATAAACAATGAAAACCATAACTGAAAAAGAAAAGATAACTTTGGCAGAGCTGAAAGATATGTCAAAGAAAATGGATGACCTTGTTAAAGCTGTAGTTGATATTGAAAAAGGGATTATGTCGGTTGACGGCGAACTTCACTCTGATGAAGAAGCAGCTCTTTTAGAAGAAGGCTCAGAGCAGGAAAATCTTTGGGGAATTAATCTATATCCTGAACTCTCAGGCGATGATTTTATAGAATTTGATTCCATGATAAACCTTCGACCAAAGCAAAATAACAGAAGCCGTGATGTTGAAGATCCTGAAATTAGAAAAAAAATATTAAAAGTAGTCAATAACTTGGTAGCAAAATGAACGTAGCGCATAAAGAGTTAGCTTCTGGAAGGTGGTCAGAGATGTCATTTTGTGAACAGATGGCCAATGTTGGCAGTGAAGTGGAACGCGCTATTTCATGGAGAAAAAAGGGGAACACTACATATAGCTATAAAGCACTTGAAAGAGCGCTTGAACTCCTTGACCTCACTATTAAGGATGCGGAGGGAAAAGGAAAGATGAAAGAACTTTTTCGCTTACGTGAATTCATGGCTGACTATTTTGTTTTCGATAATGAATATAAATCAACAGATAAAAGTTGGAATAAATATTTTTATTCCTTTATTTATACAAGCCGAATGAATAGATAAGGGGGGAGAAGTGGTTGCCGAAGGAACCCCGGAGCAAGTCGCAAGGAACAAGAAGTCATATACTGGGCAGTATTTGGCAGAGATTTTGAAGAAAGAAAAGATTAAATAACCTCCCCCTCTGTCATTCCCGCGGAGGCGGGAATCCAGTCCGTCATTCTGAGCGAATGCGAAGAATCTCAGTTTTGTATACTTGTTTCAACTTTTGGAATTGGTATAATGTCTATGGAGGTAAATAGTGGCGAAAAAATATAAAGTTATTTCTTTGTTTAGCGGATGCGGCGGAATGGACCTCGGATTTTTGGGAGGTTTTACTTACCTTGGGAAAAAATATTCGAAAAGAAATTTTGATATAATTTGGGCGAATGACATTGATTATAATGCCTGTGTTACTTACGAGAAAAATCTTGGGCATAGATGTATCTGCGCCAATATAGATGAAATCCTTTACCAGGAGGATAGACTATTTCCTAAATTTGAACTGCCAGCTAAAGCCGATATTGTTTTAGGGGGTTTCCCTTGCCAAGATTTCAGTCTTGCCGGTAAAAGACGAGGTTTTGATAGCGCTAGAGGGAATCTCTATAAATCTATGGTGGAGGTTATTAAAAGGACAAATCCTAAGATTTTTATTGCGGAGAATGTAAAGGGGTTATTAACGATACATAATGGAGAAGCTATAAAAAAGATCAAGAAAGATTTTGAAGCACTCGGATACAGTGTGCATATTCATCTCTTGCACTCTGCTTACTATGGTGTTCCTCAATCAAGAGAGAGAGTTATTATAGTGGGAACTTCCAAAGATTCTCCTGATTTTCCTCTTCCTAAACAAATATTACAGAAAGACGATTGGATTATGCTAAATGAGGCTCTGTGTGATCTTGAAAATTTAAAAGAAGGAGAAGCAGCAAACCATTTCTGGTCAAAGGCGAAACTTTGTCCGGGAAAGCAGGGGAACTCTTCTGTTTCCCCAGATAAAATTGGACCCACAATGAGGTCTGAGCATCATGGGAATATAGAGTATCATTGGAATAAAAAAAGGAGATTATCAGCCAGAGAAGCGGCAAGAATTCAATCTTTTCCCGATGATTTTATTTTCTATCCCTCGACGTCAGCGGCTTACAAACAAATAGGCAACGCCGTCCCGCCGGTAATGGCGTGGCATATCGCTGGAGCGGTTGAAGATTTTTTGAACGAGGAGTATACTGTAGTGCATGAGTCGGAAAGAATTAGTAAACAACTCCTTGTCGGATCTGTTTGAAGATGACGAGGTAGTTCTCAAAATTAAAAACAAGCTTCCAGAGCTTTTCCAGCTTGCCGAAGTGGAGTGTTTGCGTGCTGGTAAACTTGGCATGGAAATCGGTTCCGTTAGGGAAAAGATTCTAATTGCTCTGTTAATTTATAAGTTAGGCGAAAAGAATGTCGATACCAACATACCGATCACTGAAGCCGAAACGGATGTTTTACTTTTTGGTAAGCCAATCTCAATCAAAACGATGACCGGACCAAATCTCGGTGGCATTAAGCTTATTTGGACCGTTGATCCTCAAAAAGCTTTAGAGTTTAAGAACAACTATCATCCCTCTATGGGCTTACTGCTTGCTCAAATAGTTTGGGAAGGCAAAGGTAATCTATATTACTTTCCTGAAAGTGCGCAGGCGGATGTCTTTAAATCTCTTGGTAAAGATCAGTACATAAAGCTGCCCAAAGAAGGCACTAACCCAAGAGGAGTAGAAATTTCCAAAGAAGCCTTAAGCCAGCTAACCAAACATGAAGAAGCTCGAAAGATTGAGATTGATTGGTCTAGAAACGATGCGGATTGCGATATCTATGGGAGATGGTTGGATTTGTGGCGCATTTAACTCATGGATACTGTAGATAAAGAAAAACGCAGTTTGATCATGAGCTCGGTTAGAAGTAAGGAAACGAAACTTGAAATAGAGTTTCGTAAATCGTTATGGCAAAAAGGATTTAGATATCGAAAAAACAGTAGAAAATATTACGGAACACCTGATATCGTTATGCCGTCTAAAAAGGTCGTTATTTTTATTGATTCTTGCTTTTGGCATGGTTGTCCGAGGCACTTACGAATCCCCAAAAGCAATAAAAAATTTTGGGAAGACAAGATTTCAAGAAATGTAGAGAGAGACAAAGATGTGACGAGGTATTACAAGCAACAGAAGTGGATCATTATAAGGATCTGGGAGCACGAGATAAACAAAGACGAACTGTTGAAAAAGAAAATAGAAAAAGTTTCAAAAATGATTTTGAAGTAATCTGTATACTTGTTTTAGATTTAAAAGAAAATATAATATTTAAAGAGGGTGTGAAGCCCGTCTTGAAAAACGACGTTGTTTACATTACGGATATTGATAAAGAACTAACATGAAACAAGTTCAATTCACAATTACAGCAGAAGAGGTAAGGAGTCTATCTGAGAAAGAGCTATCAGATAGACAAGTTCAGGATATTTTGGATACTATCGAGAATGATCAAGTTTTGTGGGAGAAAATTCAAGAGTCCATAAGAGTAGCAACTGAAATTAGCTCAAAAGAAAAGGCAAAATAATTTTCTCCACAACCTTTAAGCAGTTATACACCTTAGAGTCACAGATAATAGGGTTATTTAGCGTAAACTGGGGTGATATAATTAGCATAGCAAAATAAGATAAGAGAGAAAGATGTCTAAATGACAAAAGGCAAACCAACCAAGACAACCAATCCAATCCACTTTGAAGATCTTGACCCACATAGGTTTGAAGATCTTGTAAGGCGCCTTATTTATGATTTTAATGATTGGCAAAATATTGAACCCACTGGAAGGGGTGGTGCTGACGACGGTTATGATGCTAGGGGATGGGAAAGGATTGCTCAGGAAAATGAAGAAGAGGATGGTGAAAATATAGAGTCCAAGACACCGATGGATGGAAATTTATGGATGATTCAATGTAAGAGATTAAAAAATATAGGACCTAAAAAAATTAAAGAGATCATAAGCGAGATTCCACCCAAGGAAAAACCCTATGGATATATACTGGCTGCTTCCGTTAATTTCTCAAAAAAATCTTATGATATATTCAGGGAGGAGATTCGAAAAAGAGGGGTTATGGAGTTTTATCTTTGGGGAAAGACAGAGATAGAAGACATGGTGTATATGCCTAAAAACGACCAAATTCTCTTTACATTCTTTGGCACATCACTTGCCGTTCGAAGACGTAGTCTAACATCAGAAGTAAAGTCTTCTATAATCATGAAAAATAGAATGATGAGAATTATGGGCGAAAACCATAGTGTACACGGATCAGTGCTAGTAAGGGATATAAAAGATAGAGAATATCCTTATACTGGAGAATACGAAGAAAAAGGTCAAAAACCAAGATGGGAAGAATATCAGGCATCTCAGCAACACCCACTAGGGCTAATAGTTCATATAAGAAAGTTCTATGCTTATATTGATGAAGAGAAGAAAACTTTTGATTTTTCCGAATATGTTGATTTGTCATTTAAGCCAATCTCTAATCAAAGAAATGGATACTCAGATGAAGACTCGGTAAAAAAAGAAAAAATTGCTGATTTTTGCAGATATCTTCCAAGGAAAAATAGAGCAGAATTATATATTAATGGAATTATCTATTACAAAGATATTTTAATTTTAGACCCAGAAGGAGACTTTCATTTTAAATGTCCTCATATATTTTTAGATCTTGATCCTAAAATGAGACTTCCAATAAGAATAATCGAAAGTTTTAAAGCTGGTGATGAGGAAATTGATATAGACGAATATAAAAGGGTAAAAGTATTCCCCACAAATTTCCCATCTCCTAAGAAAAAAGGGAAAGTCTATAAGAACAAACTTGAAGACTGGGATTCTAGAGTTTTGGATTCAATAGCGAGGACCATGAGCGACATTTATGATATTGAAGATAAACTAAAATTAAAAACTGGTGACGCAGTTCTAATCTCTGAGTCTACCTCAAATGAGAAAACATTTGGTCTTGTTACTTATAAGCATGATACGACGGTCGGTAAATGGCTTAAAGGACAGATGAATAAAGAACGGTCACTTATAAGCATAGAAGAATAGATTGTTAAAAAACCAAAAAACAATCAAAAAATTATAATTTACGAACTGGAAAGAATCTACGAATGGCAATTAAAAGATTAAATAAATTATCAACCCAAAACCCCCACCTTAGATTTTTGTGCTATAATTTTACTTATGAATGAAATATGTGAACCATCAGGACAAGATGAAACCAATAAGACAATAGAGCGAAGAAACAAGATAATTCACAAGTATCTTATTTTTCGATTCACAGTGTTTATGGGGATGATTCTCATACTCATAGTTCTTACACAAATATTCCCTTCTTTTAAATGGTACATAGCCGCTATTCTAAGTATTGTGTCAGCTATTTTCTTCGGATATCAATACATGGGTTTGATTATTTTGAAGAAAGCAAATGAAAACATGACAATAAACAAATCTATTTTTTATGGCTGTTGGCTAGCATACAGAAATATAGACTTTTATTTTGATCCAGACAAGAGGTATGAGGTTAACAAGATTTTTAAATTATATATTTATAGCTTTCTTGCTATGTTCATTCCTGTGTTGATTATATTCTTGATATGGTCAGCTCTCAGTAATTTATAATTCTAAACCCCCGCCTTGACGTCGAGGCAGGCCCACCTTAGATCTTGTGCTAATATCCGTATTTCTGAAAAAGATCAGGCCGCCCCTTTGCAGGGCGGCCTTATTGGTACGTGGTTTTCGCTGGGGCAGCAGCGAATTGTCTTATTTGAGGGGGGGTACTCCCATTGCTTCAAAGACTTCCTTGTTTTGTTCGACGAGATAATGCAGAAGCCTATCGTCAAGGACAGATATTCCTTGCCGACGGTCTACTTGTGTTTGATTTGATTGGACAGTGAAAAGACAACCTCTTATATACCAGAAAAGCTGTAATAGCATAGGATTGCTGGTAGCTACTTCACCGGTCCAAGGGGAACTGTCTATAAGGCACTGTTGATCATCCAGGCTTCTGTTTATATTGAAGTCGCTTTCGATGACTTCTAGAGTCTGCTCCAGATCGCCCAGGATTCTTACAGAGAAAGAAGGTTTTCCCCAGACCCACCGAGTGTCAATACAGCGTATCAACTCGCATCTCAGAAGGACAATCCTATCATCTGGCTCTGGAAAGTAAGTAAAGAAGGCTAGAAGTAACTTTTCAACATCTTCCTTCAAAATTCTTCCTCGAATTACGACTTGGTTTTTAACTCTCTTTTCAAGTTTCAAAATTTCTCCTTTCAGTCGCCTATGGCCTACACCAGTCGGCTATGAACAGTGGAGTTGAAAGAGCTCTCCTGCCCGAGAGTGTAAGGATTATACCATTTTAAAGGTAAATTCTCAACCCAAAACCCCCGCCTTAGATTTTTGTGCTAAATCCGTATTTCTGAAAAAGATCAGACCGCCCATTCGGGCGGCCTTGATGGTGTGTGGTTTGCGCTGCCAATTTTCACTCAATATAGTAGAACTAAAGAAAGTATAGGGTACAAAATTTCGCGAACGCGAAATATTGTACCTTTTCTGTTAATCCAAAGAAATTTTCCTAGGTTTTTTGTATACTTGTTTTGCTTTTGAGACAAAGCTAAAATTAAATTTGTGAAAAGACTATTGACATTATAACTTATAAGATATAAAATGAAGCTAAATATTGAATATTATAAAAAGGGGAGTGGTGTTTCTCCGATTCAAGACTTTGTTGAGAAATTGCCCTATGCAGCTAAGGCTAAGACCATTAAAACGTTTTTACTCTTAGAGGATTATGGATTAGCAATAGGGATGCCTCATGTGAAGTCAGTTGTCGGTATAAAAGGGGCATGGGAACTGAGAATCAAAGCAAACACAAATATTTACAGATATTTCTTCGTGATTGCGGGCAATAAAGTGATAATACTACATTCTTTTTGCAAGAAAAGCCAAGAAATACCGAAGAAAGAGTTGAAGATTTTCAAAAACAGATTAAAGGAGATGTAATGGAAACTATATCATGGAACGAACATAAAAAAGAGATGCTGAAAGATGCAAAACTCAGAAAAGAACTCGAAAAAATCGAGCCTGAGTTTGAGCTTGCTCGACAGATTATTGGGTTAAGGATTAAAAATAAAATGAGCCAAACAGAGTTGGCAGAAAAGGCTCATACTAGGCAACCAGTTATTTCACGGATAGAAAGTGGTAATGCGAACCCTCGCCTACAAACAATTGAGAAAATCGGCAAAGCTCTCGGGAAAAAGGTTTCTCTCAAACTAACTTAAATTCTAGAACCCAAAACCCCCTGGATTCTCTCGGACACCCCCGCCTTAGATTTTTGTGCTAAATCCGTATTTCTGAAAAAGATCAGACCGCCCCTTGTGAGGGCGGCCTTGATAACGCGTGGTTTGGTGCAATTGGCTATCTGTGACGACTAGCCGTGAGCCAGAAGTATGCCGACGAGGCCAAACAGGGCAACAATAGCCAGTGTCCTCTGTACACCTCTGTCCTTCCAAAAATCGAACATGCAACTTCTCATGTTGACAACCTCCTTTGGGTTCGTTATTTTCTATGGGTGAGAAGGCATGAAGCTGAGATAGGCGAGAACCTCCTTACAGAGCTCCTGGAATTCGGTTTGCTCCATGCTGAAAGAGGTATTAAGGTATTGCTCTCCGGCCTGAATAAACACGGGGTTGCCAGAGGTAAGAATGAGGCGCATCCTCTTTGCCTTTTCTGGTGAGTATGTTTCACGCGAGCAAAAAGGGTTTATGACCTCTTTCTTTACTTCATCGTTGGCGATTTTATTCAACACCTCAGCGTCCTCATGTGATATCTCGAATCCGAGAGTTCCGATTCCGGGAAGCCCAGTCTCTATTAGTACCCTTGCCAACGTTCCCTGAGAACCAACCACGATAGTAACATCGTGGTTTTGTCCTAAAATACCCAGAGAAGCACTACCTTCGTATAGCGGGATCATGTTTTACCTCCCTTCAAAGGACTAGATTTGACAGAATCAAATTTCAGATAAATATTATACTCTATTTAAGCTTAATTCTCAACCCCTGCCTGCGGCAGGCAGGCAAAACCCCCTGGATTCTCTCGGGCAGGCCCACCTCGGCTTCGCCGCAGCGAGACGGGCCGATTTTAAATCCTTGTGCTATTTAGTATTTTGTGCTATAGTATCCATGCGTTAAAAAACCGGAGGTATTCCGGTTTATTTTATAAACGAGGAACTTGAGGGGGCGGAATGTCTAGAAAAACCATTATATGTGTGCAATGCGACATAGATCTGGAAGAGTCGGAAGTGGGAGAAGACATGAAGTGCCCTCACTGCGGAGCTCATGTCACACCTTTCGTAGTAGGTTCAGTAGAAGAGTTCAGGGAACTATACAAAGTGAAAGGGGATGAGTCATTATGACCGAAGCAGGACAGAAGAAACCAGGCATGAGCTTGGACGAAATCAGGGCACTCTTCATGGAAAACCCTGACGATAAAGTCGAGTCTGTTTCTGAGCTGGAAGATGGTGTTCATCTGATTGCGCTGAATGGCGAGCCGGACCTGTCATACAAGGTGCTGTTGTATTGCAAGTTCATGGATGGCACACTGGTCGATACAGGCTCTGTCATTGACTACATCCACAACGGGGAAGTCATCGAGCAGGGATACCACCTCAGATACGGCAAGAGGCCGGATGAGCTCCCGGAAGATGATATCTTCCAGATCTCAGCACGCGAGGCTGCTGAGTATCGCAACATGGTGGACTATTACGCCTGAGTCGCAAAAGACGTAAACCCCTGCATGGCAATTTTTATAGGGCCATGCGGGGGCCTTTTTATTTACGGAACATTTTCGTTGTCGATTTTGAATTATTGTCTATGGTATAATAAAAAGATGGAAACAGAAGCAAACAATCATCCGATACCTGACACTAGGGTACATATGAATATAGCTTATTTGCTAGTAGTCTTTACTATATTTACTTTACTAATAACCCTTACTCCGGAACTGTTGAAAGAGGACGCATTCTTGTCAGTCCAAATAGTACTAGCGATTCCGCTACTTTTTAGTTCTATCTTCGCTCGGTCCCGGTCTGTATATGTAGGTAAAGATACAAGACTTTGGAAAACATATGGTTTTCTCTGTTTCTTGATTGCTTATACCTTTTTAGTAAACTCAGTTGGGATTTTGCTTGCTGTTTTTTCAAGTTCAGGCATTGTTCTTATCTTTTTCATTGCTAATCTTATCTTGTCCAGCACCTACTCCTTCTTAGAAGTAAGAGAGAGAAGAGAAAAAATGAAAGAGAGACTCTGGAAAGATACTATTTTTATTGCGATTATAATCTTCCTAGGACTTTTGCCTGCACTAGGAGTTTACTAAACTTTTATAGACTTATTTATATAAAGTAAGAGAGCCCCCGGCGAATGAATTCGCTAGGGGCTCAATGATGCCGGTGGATGGAGGTGCCTGCGTGACGTCTATTGGACGCCGGGGCCAGACATATTGCCATCCTTATCGATGAAGAGCAGAAGATCGCTGAATTCCCACTCATAACCGATATATATGGGAGAGACACCCTCCTTGAGGAGGGTGAAGAGTTCGACCAGCTGCTTTTCGCCCTTATGGCCTCTGACGAGGACATAGGGAGCGCTTTTGCCGTTGATGTCCGTAACCTCGGCGTTTTTGCCGATGGTGTTGAACACAACGTCGTGCGCCAGAAGCGAACTCCCGCGAGAGAGGAGAATCTTGATCTCCCCAATCACACTTTGCGTTTCTTTCCCAAATCCCATAGGTACTATTTCCGGACACATCTTTTTACCTCCATTTTGTTTTGTTTGAACTTTACCGGGATTCGATTCATAGGAGGGTTTTATGAACCGAATTCCGGTAAAGTAGGAGGTATAACAAGGTTCGATTTAACTAGAAGAGTATATCATAAAGATTATGATTTGTCAATAGTTTTACACGGTAGATTTGTGCTATAATTAACCTATGAAAAAGGTGATTATTATACACGCATGGGATAGTGCTCCAGAGCAACACTGGTATTTAGAAGAGAAAAAGCTTTTGGAAAAGAAGGGATATTCCGTAGAACTTCCCAAAATGCCGGGTGGTCTCTGGCCGAAGCAAGATGAGTGGCTAAAAGTCATTGAAGAGCTAAAGCCCGATGAAGAGACGGTTTTGATTGGGCATAGTCTGGGTGTTCCCGCGATATTGAGGTATTTAGAACAATCCAATAATAAGGTTGGTAAGCTGTTTTTGATAGCCGCTTTTGCTGTAGATTTGGGAATAGAGGAAACTAGGAACTTTTTTGGAGATTCGTTTGATTGGGATAAAATCAAAGGGAATATTGGTCAGGTTTATGTAATAAATGAAA
>JBBTZO010000019.1:0-4297 GCA_038061315.1 Patescibacteria group bacterium | reverse complement strand
GCTTGGCGGAGAGATTATGGTAGTTGATGGTAATATTCATTTTGATAAGATGGATTTGGATATTATAAACTCTAGACTTTAGAGTTTGAATAAATAATTTATACATATAATGGATTTAAAAAAGACGATTTCAAAACTTCCAACGACTTCCGGTGTTTATATC
Source organism: Patescibacteria group bacterium (assembly GCA_038061315.1). Taxonomy (GTDB): domain Bacteria; phylum Patescibacteriota; class CPR2; order UBA1875; family JAJYID01; genus JAKANV01. Next base: position 4,134 of record JBBTZO010000019.1, on the reverse strand, counting down.
TACCGAAACGCCAATGGGAAGATTATCTACATCGGAAAGGCGATCAATCTGCGGGCTCGGGTAAGGTCGTACTTTAGAGGATCGGATCAAGAACCTAAAACTCAAGAGTTAGTGAGAAATATAGCCAAGATTGAGCACATGAAGACGAGTTCTGAGATAGAGGCATTAATTCTTGAGGCGGAGCTGATAAAGCGTTATAAGCCGAGATATAACGTGATGTGGAAGGATGACAAGAACTATATCTATATCAAAATCACAGCAGAAGACTATCCGCAAGTTTCATTAGTGCGCCAGATAGTGGACGATAAAGCGAAGTACATCGGTCCCTTCGTAAGTGCGGGGGCAGTGCGGGGACTTTTGCGCTATATAAGGAAAATATTCATGTTTAGGCACTCGAAAACATGCCCCAGAAGGTTTGCCTGCAGTATTCTATTGGGAATTGCAGCGGTCCTTGTGAGAAGTACGTCACAAAGGCAGAATACAATCGAAATATTCGGCAGATGGTGAAGCTTTTTCAGGGCAAGACTAAAGAGATAGAGAAGGAATTCAGACGGGAGATGAAGTCGGCAGCAAAGAATGAAGACTTCGAGAAGGCTGGAGTGTATAGGAATAGATTAATGTGGCTGAAGAAGATTAAGACCATAGAGCTAGGCGAGGATTTTGATTCTGGACAAGCCAGAATGACGCAGGACAAGGCGCTAGTTGGGCTTCGTGATGCCTTGAATCTTGGCGCTATGCCAAAGAGGATAGAGTGCTATGACATCTCCAATATTTTTGGTAAAGCAGCAGTGGGATCAATGGTGGTCTTTGTGGATGGGATTCCTGAGAAAAACCATTACCGCAGATTTGAGATAAAAACAGTAGATAAGATTAGTGATACGGATATGATACGCGAAATACTGGGACGAAGATTCAAAAAATTTGATAACCTCACAAAGCCGGATGAATCTTTCTCACAGATTCCAGACCTCATAATCATAGACGGAGGCAAAGGACAGCTTTCGGCGGCAATGAAAGCACTAGATCAATATGGACTTAAGCTAAATGTGGTATCTCTAGCGAAAAGGCGAGAAGAGATATTTCGTAAAGGCGCTGACGGATTTACAAAGACTATGCTTGATGAAGGTTCGGAGAGCCTATATCTAGTGCAAAGAATCCGTGACGAAGCACACAGATTTGCAATTACATATCATAGGAGCAAACGGGGGAAAGAAATGGCTGTGTCCAATCTGGATGTTGTGGATGGTATCGGTCCAAAGACAAAGAAAGTTCTTCTCAAAACTTTCGGTTCGGTAGAAAATGTTAGAAAAGCATCAGTAAAAAATTTATCTAAAATAGTGGGTGAAAAGCTAGCGAAGAAAATAAAGGAAAGTCTATGAAACAAAACTGGGATGAAGAGGAAGAGAAACTAAAGAAAGCCCGGAAAAGAAAGAGCGATAAAGCTAAGAAGATGAGAGTTTCGGGGAAAAGTGTCTTTGGTATTCAGAAAGAACTCATCAAAAAGAAACAAGATACAAGAAAGCAATAACCAAACAACTTTCAATTTTAGGTAAACCGGTTTGTTATTTATAGATTGTAATTTGTTTGTATCTTGTCTCTTGGTCATTGTATCTTGACTCTTTTTCTGCTAAAATTACACTCATGCAAAAAGATATACTTACAGTAATTATCATAGTCTCAGCGGTTATTCTCATTGTTTCGGTGTTGTTGCAGAAAAAGGATGGCGGTCTTGGCGCGACCTTTGGTGGTAGTGGAGGCGCTTACATGAAAAAAAGAGGCGCAGAGAAGGCTATTTTCTTTTTAACAATTATATCGGCCATTGTTTTTTGCGGTACCATTATGGTCAGTCTCATTTTTAAATAAAAAAATGAAACTCAAAAGATTTTTTTTAAGGCACTCTCTAAACTTCCAAAAAATTAAAATCAAGATGAGGAACTTGGAGGCGGAAGATTTCCAAAAAGCCTACATAGTTGTTTCCAGGAGATTATATCGGATTATTCACCTAAGAAATTTGGTGGTTTTTTGTCTCGTTTTTTTAATAGCCGTGTTTTCTATGTTTATATCTTCATTTCAAAAGATAGAGGCTTACTATAACAAAGATAAGCCTCTATCGGGTGGGATATATTCAGAGGGAAATCTTGGAAAGTTTTCGCGGATTAATCCCCTATACTCCGGGACGAACCAAAATGATGAAGATGCTGTGAGGCTAATATTTAGCGGTTTCATGAAATATGGTAATGATAGGAAGCTTGAAACGGATCTGGCGAGCAAATGGAGTTTGTCTGAAGATAGAAAGACTTATACATTCGAAATTAAAAAAGGGGTGAAGTGGCACGATGGCACTGATTTTAGTGCGGATGACATCCTTTTTACCATTGAGACGATACAAAATCCTGACACACAAAGTTATCTGTATGAGTCCTGGAAAGGAGTGAAGGCCGAAAAGACAGAAAAAGGAGAGATTAAACTTATTTTAGCTGAGCCCTCTGACTCTTTCTTGGAAAATACCACTCTCAAAATCCTACCAAAACATATTTTAGGTAAAATACCGGCTGCCAGCATGCAGACAGTGGACTTTAATACCAAACCTATCGGAACCGGTCCCTATAAGTTTAACAACCTAGTAAAGGAGTCTGGAAGAGAAAAGCTTGTTTTAAGTACAAATAAAGACTTTTATGATAAAAAGCCATATATAGAAAAAATTGTTCTTGAAAATTTTCTGGATGAAAAGGAGTTGGTTGATGAGTATAACAAAAAGAATATCAATGGAGTAGGCAACCCGACACAGGAACTGGTCAAAAAGTTTAGCGGGACAAGGGGAAATGATATTCATGAATATATCTTACCTAGATATGTTGCAATGTTTTTCAACGTAGAGAACGACTTTCTAAAAGAGAAAAACCTTCGTTTAGCCATCAGTCAGTCTGTTGATAGAAAACAAGTTCTGGAAAAAGCGGTGGACGGGAAAGGTCTACCGGCTTATTATCCCATAGCTCCAAGTCTGGCAAGCCATACCAGCATAACAGTTGATAGTGGGGGAGATATGACAAAAGCAAACGAAACTCTAAAAACAGCTAGTTATACACTTGAAAACGGACAGCTCAAGTATCAGGGCAAAGATGTGACTCTAAAAATTGCTTCCGGTGATACAAAAGAGCTAAAAGTCACAGCTGAAATTGTCGCTGAGAATTTGAAAAAAATGGGTATTAAAACAGAAGTAAAAATAGAAAATATGAATAATCTTCAGAAAGATTATGTCAGACCGAGAAACTATGACATTTTAATAATCGGTGAAAACCTGGGTACTACACCCGACCTTTTCAGTTTTTGGCACTCGTCGCAAGTAGTTGATCCCGGACTGAACTTCTCAAAATATAAAAACAGGAAACTAGATAAGTTTATAGAGGTTTCTAGAAAGACTACAAGCGATACGGAGAAGACGGCCAAGCTAGAAGAGGTCCAGAAAGTTATCTTAGAAGATGTGCCGGCGGTATATATATACAATCCGTACTATATGTTTATTACTTCGGATAAGGTGAAGGGGATAGGTGAGGGTAAACTCGGGGCTCCGTCAGATAGACTTGAAAGTATAGAGAACTGGTATATAAATGCCGATAGAGTGATGATTGATGAATAAATCCTGAGTAAATATAATTAAAGTTTATCTGTAGTTTGAAGAATTTGTTAAGGTATTTTCAATTGTGCCTCTAGGGTATGTTAGCATTTTCCATACAAGCATCTCCCGTGGCGTTATATGTGCAAGTTCGATATCTGTCTGTTTCTAGATACCAACCGGCACCACCACAACCATCACTAAAGCTACACCAGGAAGCCTTTGAGGTTGTTTTAGATAAGTTACATTGTATTCCGTCTTGACTTAAGGCAGCAGCCACGTTATTTAGAAGAAATCCATCTCCCCATTGGCCCGTACTGGGATTTGCATTATAGCAAATATTGTTTGGGGTTTTCCACAGTAAGCTCCATATCTTGCATAGTATGCTTCTAGACACGTTTGTACTGTTTTGACATTACTTCTGTTCACGGTCTCAGTCGCTGTATTCCTGGCTACTCTAATAGCTCCTACAACTAAAGCTGCTAAAACGGCTATAATCGCCATAACAACAACGACTTCTA
>JBBTZO010000018.1:0-4675 GCA_038061315.1 Patescibacteria group bacterium | reverse complement strand
TCCAGTGTACCTTTTTTGACCAATCAGTGTCCAAGAGGTTTCTCATCCTGGACAATTTGAACGGAGATTCTTCGGTTCCTCAGAATGACAAGAGGGGGACAATAACCACTACACTAATACATATTAGTGTAGTGATTGTTCTTCATTCTAGAAATTGGGATTTGACTGATAATTGTTACTTGATATTTGATTATTGAACAGTGCAAGTGTGGTTATGGTAGCTATATAGGGTAAATTCAGCTATAATGGGCAGGTAATCTAGAAGGAAACCATTGGATTTAACCAATATATTAGAACTAAAAAAACTACTTCGGACTTATGGTGCCTGGCCAAACAAAGATCTGGGGCAGCATTTTTTGACTGACAAAAATGTTTTGGAAAAGATGATAGAAACTGCAGATTTGGGTAAAAATGATGTAGTGGTTGAGGTTGGACCGGGTATCGGCATTATGACTAAAGAGTTAGCAAAAAGAGCCAAAAAGGTACATGCGATAGAGATTGACCCTAAGATTGCCGAGATACTTTCGACTACATGTATCAAGTATCCAAATCTGAAGATTGTCAGAGGAGACATTAGAGATTTTGATCCCAAAGGCATTGGCAAATATAAGGTTGTTGCAAATCCGCCTTACTATATAACTTCACATATAATAAAGAAATTTTTAGAAGAAAAAAACAAACCAGAGACTATAACTGTTTTAATACAACGCGAGGTAGCCGAACGTATTTGCGCTAAACCGGGACGAATGAGCGTTTTGGCAGTAGCAGTACAGTTTTATGGCCAACCCGAGATAAAGGAGCTTGTCTCACCTCTATCATTTTTCCCTTCACCAAAGGTATACTCTGCAATTTTAAAAATAAAAGTGTTTAAAGAACCTCTTTTTGAAGATGTGGATACTAAAGTGTTCTTCCGGTTGGTGAAGGCTGGTTTCGGTGAGAAAAGAAAAATGCTTTCCAACTCTATGTCGGGGGGTTTGTGTATCGAAAAAGAGCTGGCTGAAAAACTCCTAAAAGGTGCGGAGGTAGAACCGATGCTGAGAGCAGAAAGACTGACTCTTGATGACTGGCGAAGAATCTATCTTGTATTTACGAAGTATTTAAAAATTGGAGATATCCATGAAAAGACTACGGATAAAAGTGATTGGTGATGTTCAGGGTGTTTTCTATCGTTTCAGTGCAAAGATAGTTGCAGATAACACCAGAGTTACTGGTTGGGCTCAGAATGAGTCTGACAATAGCGTCTCAATGGTTATAGAAGGCGAGACGTCAGCACTTCAAGAGTTTGTTAAGTGGGCAAGAGAAGGCTCTCCTATGGCCGAAGTCGATAAAGTAGAGGTATCCGAAGAGCAGTACAAAGGTGAGTTTAAGGAGTTTGAGGTTAGATAATGCTATATGTAGTTTCAACACCAATAGGAAATCTAGATGATATTACCTTAAGAGCACTTGAGATTCTCAAAAAGGTTGATATTATTGCTTGTGAGGACACAAGACATACAAAGATATTGCTTGCTAAGTATGATATTAACAGCAGGTTGGTTAGCTATCACCAGCACTCAGGGGAGGCTAAATCGGCACAAATTATTAATTCCTTGGAAAATGGGGAAGATGTAGCGCTTGTTACCGATGCGGGAACGCCGGGAATCTCTGATCCGGGAAGTAAGTTGATATCTGAGGTGCTTAAAGCCGGTATTGAAGTTACTCCCATACCTGGACCCACAGCATTTACTCCTGCACTATCAATAAGCGGATTTGATACATCAGAGTTTGTATTCATAGGATTTCTTCCACACAAGAAAGGAAGGCAGACCAAGCTGAAAGAAATTGAAAGTGAAAAAAGAACAGTTGTTTTGTATGAATCAGTCCATCGAATAAAAAAGTTACTCAGAGAATTGGGTGAAACCATTCCGGATAGAGAGATATGTGTGACACGGGAACTGACTAAGAAATTTGAGGAAATATATAGAGGAAAACCGGGTGAAGTTGAAGTTAAGGTTAAAGAAAAGGGTGAGTTTGTAGTCGTAATAGAAGGAAAGAAATGATAAAAACAATTATTTTTGATAACAATGGGGTTTTGTCGGATAGTAGCTGGACTGGAGGAGTTGATGGAATGATCAAGTACCTGGGAGTTAAAGAAGAAGATTTTGTTCCCGTTTGGGAAGAAGGGGCTATCAAGGTAGATAAAGGGGAGGTATCAACCCAAGATTTTTTAAAATTATGCATAGATAGGTTGGGTTGCCCTGACAAGGATATAGAGAGGCTTAGAGATGAGTATCATAAAGGATATATGCCGAGGGAAGATGTTAGGGGGTTTGCCAAGAAATTAAAAAAAGATTTTGAACTTGTTCTGCTTACAAACTTTGGTGAAGATTTTAAGTATTTCAATAAGAAATGGAAAATGGAAGAAATATTTGATAAGGACAAGATTTTTATTTCAGCTGATTTGAGGATGGTGAAGCCAGAGGAGGACATCTATTTCCATACATTAGAAAAAATTGGAAGAAAGCCTGAAGAGGTGGTTTTCATTGATGATAAACAGGAAAATATTGATACAGCAGAGCGTATCGGTATGCACCCTATTTTGTTCAAAAATCTTAAACAGGTAGAAAAAGACCTCGAAAGTATACTACAATATGATTATGTCCGAAATAGAAGTTAAAGAAAAAAATATCAAGGCCGTTATTTTTGATAATCACGGTGTCTTAACAAGGAGTAACAGTGAGGTCGGCTACAGTAAAATAGCCGCTTTTTTAAGTGTTCCTGAAGAAGTAGTAGTAACTGTGATGGGGAGGTTAACACCTTTTTTTGATCTCGGAGAGCTTACTACGGATGAGTTTTTGGAGAATATAATAAGATATACTAGAGCAAAAAGAAACTTGGAAGAATTCAAAAGATTCTACACTTGTTGCTACGAACCAAAACAAGAAGTAAGAAATCTTGCAAGTGAACTATCTAAACATTTCAAAGTTGCTATTTTAGCTAATGCAGGGATAGTATTTGATGAATGCCATAAAAACTGTGGGTTTGAAAAAATATTTGGTGAAAATATCTTTGTCTCTTCAAAACTCAAGATGATGAAACCTGACAAAGCAATCTTTGCTCACGTTCTAAAAGAGCTGGGGGTTGAGCCGGAAGAAGCAGTGCTCATTGATGATAAAGAAAAGTTTGTAGAAGGGGCGAGGAGGATTGGGATGCATGCGATTTGGTTTAAATCCCCGGAACAAGTGGAAAAAGACCTCCAAAATATACTAAAATACGAATATGTCTAAATACTACATAACCACACCAATATATTACGTCAACGACGTGCCACATCTTGGGCACGCTTATACTTCTATTGCTGCAGACGTGCTTTCCCGATACCACAAGCTAAATGGCGATGACGTTTTTTTCCTTACCGGTACCGATGAACATGGGGCAAAGATTGCCGAAGCGGCCAAGGAAGCAGGTAAATCACCCCAAGATTTTGTTGATGGTCTAGCTCCGATATTTGAGAATGTTTGTAAGGTTTTAAATGTTGAATATAATAAATTCTTTCGCACGACAAACCCTGAGCATGAAAAGATTGTACAGGATATCATATCGAAGCTGAAAGAAGCTGGATATATCGAAAAAAGAAAATATGAGGGGCTTTACTGTGTAGGTTGTGAGAAATTCTTAACGAAAGGCGACTTGGTTGAGGGTAAATGCCCCGACCACAAAACAGTGCCCATAGTTCAGTCGGAGGAGAACTACTTTTTTCTACTTAGTAAAATTGCAAAAGAAAAGGACCTCTATAACTTAATTAAATCTGACGAGTTCAAGGTCTCGCCGGTAGCAAGGAAGAATGAGGTTCTTGGCAAAATAAAGGCAGGGCTTGAAGATGTAAGCATATCTCGAGAATCAGTAGAGTGGGGGGTAAAGTTTCCGGGAGATGAGAAGCAGACCGTTTATGTCTGGGTTGATGCGCTTATAAACTACTACTCAGCAACAAAGATTTATAAAAACGGACCAACTTGGCCTGCAGATCTCCATTTAATTGGTAAAGATATACTCTGGTTCCATGCGGTTATTTGGCCTGCAATGCTGCTGACAATTGGCGAGAAACTTCCGAAGGAAGTCTTTGCTCATGGTTTCTTTACTATCGGTGGGCACAAGATGAGCAAAACAGTCGGCAATGTTCTGGATCCGATTGCGTTAGTAGAGAAGTTTGGCGCCGATGCTGTCCGTTATGCGATACTTCGTGAATTTCCATTTGGTGAAGATGGCGACATTTCGGAAGAAAAAATTGCTTTAAGATATGAAAAAGAGTTGGCCAATGGAATAGGGAATCTTCTAAACCGAACTTTAGTTATGATTAATAAGTATAATGTAAAACCGACTAAAATAGAAAATGATATATTAGGAACAAGGGTAGCCGACCTTACTGAAAAATTGGATTTTCACAATGCTCTCAATACTATCAGGCAAATCATCGATGTTGGAAATGAGAGAATTGATGAAGAAAAACCTTGGCAATTAGCAAAGGAAAACAAAAAGGAAGAACTTGATAAATTATTAAACGAGATTTACTGGATCTTAAATTCCATAGCAAAAAATATCTATCCATATATGCCTGAGACTTCAGAAAAAATGAAAGATCAACTTAAAACACTGAAACCAGAACCGCTTTTTCCGCGGTTAGAAAAATAACAGATCT
>JBBTZO010000017.1:0-5174 GCA_038061315.1 Patescibacteria group bacterium | reverse complement strand
ATATTTCTCCCGGTCACGTTTCGGCAATTATTGGAAGTAGGCCCTATGAAGAGATGAAAGTTCCCCAAGTCATTACCGGCTTTCAACCCAATGACATACTAGTTTCCGTATATATGCTCCTTAGACAACTGGCCGAAAAACGGTCTGAAGTAGAAAACGAGTATGTCAGACTAGTAAAAGAAAGTGGAAATCCGGAGGCTTTGGGGGAAATATTTGAGGTTTTTGAAAAAACGGATGGTAACTGGCGAGGGTTCGGCACTATCCCCGGTTCAGGATTAAAGATTAAGGAAAAATATAGAGACTTTGATGCTAAGATAAAGTATAAAGACATTTTAGATAAAGTTGATTTCTCTAAGTCCCGAAAACCCACTGCTTGCAAGTGCGGAGAGATTATTAGGGGGTTAAAATCACCGAAAGATTGTCCCGTATATAAAAAGGGTTGCACACCTGACAAACCCATCGGTCCTTGTATGGTTTCGGTAGAAGGTGCCTGCAACGTGGAGTATAGATATGAAAAATAATGAATCAGTAGAACTAGATCACGGCGGCGGCGGATATAAGTCCTGGGAACTACTTCAGGATATCCGCGGAGTTTTAAAATCCAGAGGAAAATGGACGAATTGTGAGGATGATGCTGCTGTTTATGACCTTGGCAAACAGAAACTGGTCTTCACTAGTGATGCTTTCATAGTTGAACCGATATTTTTTCCCGGTGGAGACATCGGAAAAATTGCCATGTGTGGTACTATCAATGATCTCTCTGTCATGGGAGCTAAACCTCTCGGCATTTCCCTAAGTATTGTTATGGAAGAAGGATTTCCTAAAGCAGATTTGATGAAAATAATTCGCTCAATCAACAAAGTTTCTGAAAGTTCAGGTATCCCGGTTGTAACGGGTGACACCAAAGTTACCCAAAGGGGAAAGATTGATAAAATAGAAATCACTACCGCCGGAGTAGGCCTGGCCGAATGTGTAATTGAAAATAATGGGATTAAGGTCGGTGATGTGATTATAACTTCTGGTGATCTTGGTGAGCATGCTATTACTCTCCTAGCCAGCCGTTTTAACTATAAAACAAAAATAGTCAGCGACTCTAAAACCCTAAATAAAGAAATTGAAGAAGTCGGTAAATACCTAAACGCCTGCAAAGACCCGACACGAGGCGGTCTAGCCGCAAATATTGTAGAGATGGCAAATAAATCTAGGGTAAAAATTGTGGTAAACGAAAAGACTTTACCATACAAAAAAGAAACTGTTGCCGTTTCTGAACTCCTTGGGATAGATATTTTTTCATTGGCAAGCGAGGGTCGTTTCATAGCTGCTGTTTCACCTAAAAACAGTGATAAAGCATTAAAGATATTAAAAAAGTTTAATAAAGAAGCTAAAATAATTGGTGTTGCAGAAAAAGGCACTGGAGTTTATCTAAAAACCGAACTCGGTGCCCTCCGCCCTATTGAGATGCCAAAAGGAAAGCTAATCCCTCGCATTTGTTAAATAGTAAATTATTTGCCCGAACGAAATCCCCGCATCCCCTCTTGGAACTTCTTGGCTGACGATTACTCCTCTAGATATCAAGTATTCTGAAATTATTTTGTTGTTAGCAACACCCCCTGCAAAGAATATCTGCCTCTTGGCCCCTATTTTCTGACAAATTTCCCATAATCCTTTGGCCAAATACATCTGGGTTGTTGCGGCTAATCTTTTTTTATCCTTATCTAAATTTTTCACTAAATATTCAAAAAGTGGAGTTGTTTTAAGTTCAAAGATATCATTTTTCGCCTTGATTACCGGTTCTATTTCATAAGGTTCACCAGAGTTTTTTTCCAGACTATCAATTGGGGCGTGTTTGTAGGCCCTTTCATTTCCCGAGAAACCAAGCAGTACCGAAACTGCATCTAAAACTCTACCAATACTTGAAGCTTCAAGGCAGTTGAAGCCGTCTTTCCATTGATTCCACAAGAGTTCAAACTGATTTTTGTCGTAATATTCTTTTACAAATCCATATACTTCTTCTTTTTCCAAAAATTTGCCCAAAATACTGATGAGCATCCTAGCCGGCTCCTTGATAGCCAGTTCCCCTCCTAACAAAATTTGATTCTCCAGATGTCCGACTCTCTTTACCTTCCCTTTAGAAAATTCAAAAACTTCCCCACCCCATATTTTTTCATCAAAGCCGTAGCCTGTCCCATCACACGCAATGCCAATAAATTCCTGTTTGTCGTTTCGACCGACTCCACAGAGTGGCAAGTGGAGAAATCCCTTTCCCTCATTGCTAAGGGATTCTTCGGCTCCGCTACTGCTACGCTCAGAATGACAGGATTGAGTGTTTATACTATCTCCAACTGCCGAATAAATGTGCGCCAAGTGATGCTGAACCTGCATAAAATCTGCCCCAAATTCATTTGCCAGCTCTTTGCCCCATTTTGTTGTAGAAAAAAGAGGATGAAGGTCAGAGATAATGATATCCGGTCTGCCATTTTTTTCTATAAACTCCAAAATCGATTTTTTGAATTCTTGAAAATTTTTTTCATATAAAAGATCACCAAATCCGTCTACGAAATAGATTGTTCCTTCCTTATAAAAAGAAAAGTTGCCATCAGATTCGGCACCAAGAGCAAGAATATTTTCTTTTTTATTAGATTTTATAGACCAGGCTTTCATTTGCAGTGACAATGAGTGCTTTTTATGAGATTCAAAATAGTTTTTGCTTCACTTTCAGGTAGGGTCGCTATGGCCAACTTGTCATGAGCTAAAATCCAGTCACCTTTTTTCACGTTTTTTAATAACTGAATAGAAATCTTTGATTTGCCAGAATAAGCAAAGTCTTTTTTAACACTCTCTATCTGTATAGGTGTGGCTAAACACATGATATTAATTCTCAATTAAAAATTCACAATTCACAAAAACTTAACTAAATTATACCACTTAATATACTAAATCGTCATAACTGAATTGAAAAATATTTGATATACGGCTAATATATTCTTATGCTAAGTAATTTTTATCTTATAATTATATATTCACTCATTGCTGGACTGACAACTTTTTTGGCAGCGCAGTTTGTAATAAGAGATAAAAAAATCTCAGGAAAAACAATGATATACTTTGTCAGTTTTTCGGCAGGTGTTCTCTTCGCTCTTGCTTTTTTACACCTTCTCCCGGAAGCGATAGATCTAAGTCCGAGCTACGCCCTTTATGCGGTTATCGGCTCTTTTGTCGCCTTTTACCTTTTGGAACAGCAAATAATGATGCACAGTTGCGCCGAAGAGAAGTGTTCTCACCACCACGTAGACAAGAGCAAAGGATTTGTCGGACTCTGGGGAATAATGCTGCACTCTCTCATTGACGGTGCGCTCATTGGTATAGGTTTTGAAGTAAATCCCGCCCTAGGCCTTGTAACCGCCCTGGCTGTTTTGGTTCACAAAATACCCGACGGTCTTTCTGTCTCAACTATTATGCTACATAGTGGTTTTACAAAAAAAGAAACATCGAAAGGCTCCTCTCTTGTGGCTCTTGCCACGCCTGTGGGGGCAATTCTAGCTTATTTTCTCCTCCGAGGAGTTTCAAGTGAGATGATTGGTCTGGCGCTTGGGTTCTCTGCCGGAACATTTCTCTATATTTCTGCCAGCGACCTCATACCCGAGACACATCAAAACGTAAACTGGCTAAACGGCGCATTTGTAATATTAGGTATCGTAGCTATAATGCTAGCCAAAACCCTAATCCCTTAAGATCTAATTTAAACATTATAATCAAGTACTACACTAAACTGTATTAGTGTAGTACTTGAGATTCTTCGCTCCGCTCAGAATGACACGCTACAAAACTAAGCGAGAATATGTACATTAGTATTATTCGTAATTAGTAACCTTTATTTTTTCAAAAGCTTTACGAATACATCAGATGGGATGGAAACTTGACCGATTTGTCTCATTTTCTGCTTACCTTTCTTCTGTTTTTCAAGCAATTTTCTCTTTCGAGTCACATCACCACCATAAAGCTTTGCTGTCACATCTTTTCTAAAAGGAGATATATCTTCACGGGCAACGATTTTCCCACCAATTGCCGCCTGTAGAGTGATTTTAAAGTTCTGTTTAGGCACCAGTTCTTTCAGCTTGGAAACTATTTTTTGCCCCTGACTATGAGCCTCATCCCTGTGAATAATCATTGAAAGAGTGTCAGCCGGCTCACCTGCAATCAATATATCGAGCTTGATTAAGTCCGATGCCCTAAAACCAATCATTTCATAAGCAAGCGATGCATAACCGGATGATACACTCTTGAGGTCGTCATAATAGTCCGTGACGATTGATGAAAGTGGTGCTTCAAATGTAGCTAGGGCAGTATTCTCCTCCAGGTAACTTATATTTTTCATTACACCTCTTTTTTTCTGTGTGAGGTCCATAACTTTTCCCAGATATTCTTTTGGTGTTACAACCTCAAGTTTTAGCCATGGCTCGCGAATTTCTTTAATCTCTGATCGGTCGGGCATATCTGTGGGACTCTTTATAAAAAGTGCCTCACCACCTGTCTTTTCTATCTCATATGAAACGCTAGGCGTAGTAATGATTAGGTTTAGATCAAATTCTCGCTCCAGTCTTTCCTTTACTACCTCCATATGGAGAAGTCCAAGGAATCCGCAACGAAAACCAAATCCTAATGAGGCAGAGTTCTCAGGTTCATAGACAAGTGCCGAGTCGGATAGTTGTAACTTGCCAAGGGCATCTCTGAGTACCTGGAAATCCTCTCCGGAAGTAGTAAAAAGACCCGTGAAAACAAAGGGGGTCACTTTTTTATAACCCGGCAAAGGTTCTTCGGCCGGATTAGAGTTTAATGTGATAGTATCACCAACCCTTGCTTCGCCAGTCTCTTTGAGACCCGTTACTATATAGCCTATTGCACCACAGATGAGATCATTTTTGGGATGAAAGTCCGGCGTTAAGTATCCTATTTCTAGGGCCTCTCCTTCGGTACTGGTTCCCATCATTTTTAACTTCTCGTTTTTTGTAATCTTTCCGTCAAAAACACGAACATAGCAAATAACCCCGCGATAAGAGTCAAAGAAGGAGTCAAATATCAACGCTTTCGTTTTACCTGTCGGATTACCTTTTGGGCTTGGAACTTTTGCAACAATCGCATCTAGTATTTTATCTACTCCTTCGCCTGTTTTTCCT
>JBBTZO010000016.1:0-14953 GCA_038061315.1 Patescibacteria group bacterium | reverse complement strand
AAGGTCCGACCCTCAAAACACTCAATTATACTAAAACTGCCTTGATCCGTCTAACGCCCTTAGAGCTGGACGTTTCATTTTTGATTCTAAAGTGACCAAGCTCTGAAGTATTTTTTATATGAGGTCCGCCACACACTTCCTTTGATACAGCAGTTTTTGAGTCTAAGTCACCGCCTATACTATATACCTTCACTCTATCTCCGTATTTGTCCATAAACTCACCTTCAGCACCTTTACTTTTTGCTGTTTTCAGATCGCATTCATCAAGGTGAACTTCCAGCTTCTTATCTATCTTATCATTTACCCAGTCCTCTACTTTTTTTCTCTCTTCATCAGTCAGTTTTTCAGGATGTGAGAAGTCTAGTCGCAACCTCTCCGGGGTTATATTTGAGCCTTTTTGATGGACGTGATCTCCTAAAACATCTTGTAGGGCAGACAAAAGAAGATGTGCCGTTGTATGATACTTCGTACTTACTTCAGATGCATCAGCAAGTCCGCCCTTAAACATACCCGCAGATGCCGTACGTGAAAGCTCCTGATGTTTTTTAGACTCTTTATAGAATCCTTTCTCGTCAATTTTTACTCCTTTTTCTTCGGCTAGTTCTTTAGTCAGCTCAAGAGGAAATCCGTGAGTTTGATAAAGATCAAAGACTTCTTTGCCACTTAAACTCTTATCTTTCCCTGTAATTTTTTCGAAGTATTTCATGCCTAACTGTAGGGTCTTTCTAAATCTCTCTTCTTCCAGCTGTAGTTCTTTCTTTATAATATCAACCTTGAAATCATAAACATCTTCATAGATTTTTGCCACAATATCAACAAAACTGGAAAGAAAATTTTTCTTAATTTCAAGCTGATGACCTTTTACAATTCCTCGGCGGATTAATCTCCTGACTATATAACCATCCTGTTTGTTTGATGGTATTGCCCCATCGTTGATTGCAAATATGACTGCTTTTACATGATCTGCGATAATTCTAAACTGCACTCTAACATCAACCCAGCATTGCAAACCGTCCTCAATATATTCATCGTCTGTTTTGTCTCCATAATCAAGACTTGATAGCTTTTCAATCTTCTGAATTATTGGCAAAAATAAATCCGTTTGATAGTCGTCATCAAACCCATTGAGTACTGCCAAAGTCCTCTCAAGGCCCATACCGGTATCAACATTCTTCTGTTTCAGAGGTTCAAATGTACCATCGGATTTTTTGTTGTATTGCATAAAAACATCATTCCAGATTTCAACCCATCGCTCATCCTTAGGATTAAACTTTTCAGGTGCTTTTTCTTTCCCTGACCAGTAGAACATCTCTGTATCAGAACCACATGGACCAGTTTCACCTGCTGGACCCCACCAGTTGTACTTTTTATCAAGTTTTGCAATCCTATCTTTTGATATACCTAAATCAGTCCATATCTTGTGTGATTCTTCATCAAATGGAGCATTTTTATCCCCCTCAAAAACCGTAATAGCTAATTTTTCTTTATCAATGCCGAGCCATTTCTTATCTGTCAAAAACTCATAGCTATATTTGATTGCATCTTCCTTAAAATAGTCACCAAACGACCAGTTCCCCAGCATTTCAAAAAAGGTATGATGAACTTTATCCCCCACTTCTTCTATATCACCCGTGCGAATACATTTTTGAGAATTTGTTAGTCTTTTACCTCTTGGGTGCTTTTCACCCATTATATAGGGTACAAGTGGATGCATTCCCGCGGTTGTAAAGAGTACTGTCGGGTCGTTTTCGGGCACAAGTGAAGATGAGGGAATAACTTTATGTCCCTTTTCTTCAAAGAATTTTAAGAATTTTTGCCGTAGCTCGTTTGATGTCATTACTTGCTAATTTTACTATAAAATAAGGAATTTTAAAAGGGCGGCCATGTGGCCGCCCCGCATATTGTGAAACCGTCTTTCAATCGAATATTTTTGGTCTAGACATCAACAAGACCAGAACTTTCCTTCCCTGCATCTTGTCAGCCATACGCTCCATGTGAGCATTAAACTGACTAATACATGGACTTAAGCTTCTTCCCCTATCTAGAGGGAATATATGGATACCCTCGCCATAAATGTGCACAACAGCACAAAGGTCTTCAGTGCGCTGAAGGCGCCATATCCTCCTCTCTATTTGTTTTTCCGAGAAGACTGGTATTCCTTTCTGGCGAAGATGAAAACAGGAGAAACTGGTTTTCTGGTATTCCTCCAGTTGCTCCCTCTTCACAACTGCCTCAAAATCAGACAAACTTTCTTCAATCAACACCATGAAACCTCCCCAAGTTTCGTAGTTATATAGGTGTCTCACTTCCTTACTTCGGCTTGAGCGCCTCCTCCGTGAGCCTAGACAGGAACCTGGTTAGGGTAGCTACGTCTCTATCTCCCAGAACCGCCCTTGTCTCATTGCCAAGTTTATACTGTATACTACCCGCAACAGCATGAACCTTGATCGTGTACTCTACTCCAAAACGCACAGAGCTCACGATGGCAAGATTTGACAGAGCTTTTGCGTACTCTATGAGCGGCTTTTTGAGCCCGAGGAACTGCGTGTTTTCCTCGAGAAAAGCCAAAATCTCTGCCCTGAAATCCTTTGGATTTTTCAAGCTTCACCTCCGTCCGTTGGTATTTTATACTCGATCCCTATCGCCGACAGAGTAATCATCCCGAGTATACCATTTAAGGCTTTTTTTTCATTCTCGTTTAGATCCGCTTCTTTAACTACCACATTAAGGCCAAGTATTAACTCATGGTATTCATAAATCTGCACAACAAGGTTATCCTTTGATAACTGCACTAGATGATCTGAAAAACAATCACCAAGAGCAGAAATCAGACCATAGACTTTACCGCTATCTTATACAGGTAGCCGGCAAGTAATACCAGTCTCGGATAAGCCCAGAGAAGATTGCTAATCTCCCGCTTCAACTGATTTAAGTCTTTCAAGGTTCCCCCTCTCGTGTGGGTATAAAATTAAAAGCCCCTAGGCTTTCCTCGTTAGATATTATACTATGTTTTTGAGATTTTACAAGTAAAAAGGTTACGTATTGGTTAGGTAATTATTCCCCCGCCCAGACACTCTTCTCCAGAGTAGAAAACTATAGATTGACCGGGAGTTACCGCCCGAACATTATCTCTAAAAACAGTTTTGTATTTTCCATTCATTTTTTCCAAGTTCGCAACTGCCTTTTCCTTCATATTATATCGAATAACCGCAGTTAGCTTATCACTACTCGATGGTTCTTCTAATATCCAACTAGCATCATCAAAAAACGCTTCTTTTTTATATAAATCACCTTCTTCACCAATAGTAATCGTATTTTTAGCCACATCAATGCCCACGACATACATAGGTTTCTCAAATCCCCCGCCAAGACCCTTACGTTGACCAATGGTATAAAATGGAACTCCTTCATGTTCACCAATTTTCTTGCCACTTTTATCTAAAATATCACCATTCTCCGACTTAACTCGGTCTTTTAAAAAATCAGCAATATCTGTATCAACAAAGCAAATTTCCTGACTTTCGGCCTTTTCAGCAACTTTGAGTCCCGCTTTTTTTGCAATCTGCCTTACTTCCGATTTTTTTAACTCACCTATAGGAAACTTTAGTTTTGATAACTGTTCTTGGTCTAGTCTGTACAAAAAATATGTTTGATCTTTGTCTGTATCAGCCCCCTTAAGTAGTTTCCCGTCTAAAATCCTTACATAGTGACCGGTTGCCACATGGTCGCAACCAAGCTCTTTAGCTTTTTTAAGCAAATAACTGAACTTTATAAGCTGGTTGCACCGAATGCATGGGTTTGGAGTCTTACCATTTCGATATTCACTGACAAAGTTTTCTATAACATCACGCTCAAACTCTTTTTCGTAGTCTACTACGTAATGTGGTATATCAAGCCTATCACACACACTTTTTGCATCGTTTATAGCATCAAGAGAGCAACATGACTTAGGAGAACTAGCCCCTTCACCATAGCAAAAAAGCTTCATCGTCACACCTATCGGGTCATATCCCTCTTCCTTCAAAAGATAAGCGGCTACCGAAGAGTCCACCCCTCCCGACATAGCCACTAGTACTTTTTTATTCATTTGAAAACTTTAAACCAATGATTTCAGCTTGTCTGCCAACACCTCTTTTGGCTGAACACCGACAAAGGTCTCAACGGGCTTGCCGCCCTTAAAAATCATTACGGTGGGTATGCTCATCACCCCGTATTTTCCGGCGGTTTCAGGACATTCATCCACATTTAGCTTGCCAATCTTTGCCTTGCCATCAAAGTCTTTTGCCAGTTCTTCTACGATAGGTCCAATCATCCTGCAAGGTCCACACCAAGGAGCCCAGAAGTCTACCATGTAAACGCCTTCGCTTTTCAAAACCTCGCCCTCAAAACTCTTATCAGTTAGTACCACTTCGCTCATTTGATTCTCATCCTCCGGATGATCACCCGTAGGGTGACTTCCCTTATTATTAATTGTCTACAACAAAACCCATTATAATACTCTAAAAATAGACTTTCAAGTGTAAGGGGAGGTTTACTGATTTATAAGTGAATAAAGATTTTTCATTATCTCACCAATAGTCAAAAATCTAGCTTGTTCATTTGACCACCAGTCAGCCTTGCGCCACTGACTATCTTTAGCAGAATGATTGATTATCTTGAAGTCTTTTCCTAGTGCGCCTCTAAATGCCTCATACGCCCTTCTCTGATGGTACGGAGAGGTAACAAGAATCAAACTTGTAAATTCCTGGTTTTTAACTATTCTCGCAACATCCACAGCATTTTCTTCCGTAGTCCGTGAGTCTTCTTCTATGAGTATATCTTTCACCGGAACTCCTTTTCTCATGGCAATATTCTTCATTGCTGAGGCGTTTGACACCTCCCCTTCAGCTGCGGCCCCCGAGAAAAGCATCTTATCAGAAAAACCATCCATATATAGGGCAACACCCTCGTTTATCCTCGCATCTGTATCACCGCCGGATATTACAACTATCGTGTCAGTTTTTTCCAGCTTATCTTGAGGAGATAGATATATTGAAGCGCCAAAAAGAAAAACAACCCCCAGTATCAGGATAATTACTATTAATTTAATGAGTTTCTTTATCATATAGATTTTTTGTTATTCATGAAGTTACAATCACCAAGAAACAAGTTACAAACAATCAATAAATTCAAAATATCAAATGTTTTTTATTTTTGGATTTGATTATTGAAAATTGCTTGGTTATTGTGTCTTGTATCTTGTCCCTTTTAAGGTTAGTCAGTAAACTCTTGGGAAAACATCTTACCATAGATACCACCATCTATAACGCCTATTCCTACTTTTCCAAACTCACCAGTTAAGATATTTGCTCTATGACCAGGACTATTCATGAGTCCATTGTGAGCAATATCTACGGTAGGTGCGAGCGCCAGATTTTCACCTGCCGCAAGAAAGACTATATTCGCATCGTGCATCCTATCAAAAGGCGATCTTCCGTCCTGAGAAGTATGAGAAAAGTATCCTTTCTCAAACATATCTTTTGCGTGTGCCCTGGCTACTTCTTGAAGTTTGCTATCCATAACGAGCTTACTAAGACCTCTGGATGTTCTTTCTTCGTTAACCAAATCCAACATCCTGTTTTCACTCATTTCATCAACTATATTTTTTGTTGATTTGAAGCCAAGATTTGTTGTCTCATCACTTTCCGATTTAACGGTCAGGAATGTCAAAGTATCATTAACTGCTCCCCCGAACTGCCTCTCTAAGTAACTTTCAACGTTTGCCGAGTTTTTGACAAGATTTCCCCCTATTTTTGATGAGGTAATATCATTTCTGGCACTTGTTGATATAGGAAGGACTAAAAAAAGTATAAGAAGGATTGCCGACATCACCACGCCCTTCACAAGTGCCGGTGCCCCTCCGCCAAAACGGTTATATTTAGAGTCTTTAACCTTATCCGGAATCTTTTTGTAGCCGAAGTTTGAGGCAAAGTAGTATATAAGACGGAAAACAAACCAAGCAATAAAAAATCCCACAACTCCGGCAAAAGATATGGGCAGATTAAACTGTGCGCTTATGATTTTCGCTATTTCGGGATAAAACTTAATAGCAAAGATGAAGGATAGGATAAGACCAACTAGATCTATAGTCTGCCTTAAAAAGCCCTGGAAGTACCCCATCACCAGAAAGTAGATAATAAACGCTACAATAACTAAATCAACCCAATTCATATTTTCTAGATTAACATAAGTTTACACTCTTTTGAAAGTGGTTATTTAACAAAAATACACCCACCCCGTTGTCATTCCGGACTTCCTGCCCGACTGAATAGTCGTTCGGGCGGGGATCCGAAATCCATATAGTTTAATTCTGGATCCTAAAGTCGTGCTTCAGGATGACAGGAAAAATTAGAGATTCGTCATTAGGAATTAGCAATTTTAGACTTATAGTCCTCTATTGCGTCATGAAGTGCGCTTGCGGCGAGATTTGAACAGTGCATTTTTATAGGTGGTAGTCCTCCAAGCGCCTCGGCAACTTGTTTGTTACTGATTTCCTCGGCTTCTTCGAGAGTTTTTCCCATAACCATCTCGGTAATCATGCTAGATGTGGCAACGGCAGCACCACAGCCAAAAGTCTGGAACTTTATATCTTCAATGTATTCCTTACCATCTTTATTACCAACTTTGATATACATTTTCATAATATCCCCGCAAGTCGGATTCCCCTTTTCACCTATGCCACTAGCATCCTTAATCTCCCCGACATTCCTCGGGTTCATAAAGTGATCCATTACTTTTTTTGAATACATATCGCTCATACTTACTCCTTATATTAGAAACTTACCGTCTTTCATTATTACTTTGCCATCTACGCTGATAGTTGTTTTCAGTGGTATCATGTCCATATGAATTTCTGAATCCCACTCTGCCCCCGTTCTTGATCCAATCGGAGAACCAACGGCTACGTGTAACCCTGGAAACTTCTCGTCTTGAAGAAGATTGCCGGTTAACTCTTTTATGAACTCATTGATACCTATTCCAAGTTCTCCTGCTCTATCTGCATTTTCATCAGTTTTGATAAGACTTTTAAGACTTTTCACTGCCTCATTGTTTTCTCCACTGATATCAACGACTCTACTATTTTTGAAAGTCACCATTATTGGTTTCTCTAATAGACCAAAGTTCCGGTCTCCATAAACTTGAACTGCAACCTTTCCATTTAGACTTTCAGGCGCTGTAAATATCTCACCGTTTGGAAGGTTCATCCAGTCACCTTTCTTCCAGATAAGTCCGTCCGAAAATGCCCACCTATGTTTGGGGGTAAAAATCACCTGAATATCTGTCCCATAAGGGCAAGTAGCAGTTATCTTTTTTGCTTTCTCCAAAACCTTGTATATTTGAGCTCCTCTTTTATGAACTTTTTGATAATCAACTTGCATACCTGTTTCCATGTGGATTTTTTCAATCCCCAGCATATGAGCATGACGACTTTTTATATTGTCTAATATAAAATCATGTATCGGGTGCCTGAATGTCTGCATCTCAGCTGTCAAAGCTTGTGCCGCAAAGATTGTGACTGTTGGCATAAACTTAAGAAGATCCTCAGGCAACTCCTTTGGGAACTCCTTAAACGGCCTTTTTGCATAATCCTCTAGAACTACCATTCTAGTCTCTTGCGTAATCTTCTTTGCCTCATCAAAAAGAGCCTGACCAATTTCTAGAGTCTCTTTATCAGTCATGATGAAAACCCTGTCTTCAGGCTTGACCGCCAAGCAGTCAACTATGGCATTCGTGGCACCTTTTTGCAGTAAACTAGGCATCTTTAATCTCCCCTACATTCCTCGGATTCATAAAATGGTCCATTACTTTTTTTGAATACATATTGGTCATAATTCTAGTCTCCTTGTTTTGTCATTCCGACCGACTTTCTGAAAAAACGAGCGGAGGAATCCCTTAATCTTTAATTTCTAAATTCTAATATCTAATTTCTAAACAAACCTTCAAGATTCTAAGCTCAAAAATCTTAACCTAACTTTATTAGCTTATTTACCTTCACTACAATCGCACCTTTGGCTAAATATCCTTCGTTTTCAGGCATTTTTTCTACAAATTCTTTCCATTTCCCTTTCATATGATAATCCGCTTCGCCGACTAGTTTATAGCCATGCCAATCTTTATCCCAAACCGCTAAACATACATTATTATTCTTATCTAAATTCTCCTTTGTCTTCTTCATGAAATTATCCGTAATCACAACCTCATCATCGGAAACTACCTTTACATATGCAACACCAATTACATTTGGTTTATTATCTTCGGCTGTCCCAAAGGCTATAGGGTTATTTTCTATCAGATTTTTTACTTCTTCTTCGTTCAAATTAACCATTTTCACTCCTTTTTCAAAAAACTATCGCAATATTTGTTAAATGCTTCATAAAGTTTGTAATTAATTTTCAAATCTTCGTCAAAATCTATATCACTCAAATATTCCTCATTTTTCCCTACGGGTAGCACCTCATAACACTTTAAGGCAATGTCAGTTCTGCCTTTTCCATTCCATTCAGCAATCGGGAATCCAGCTTTTTTAAGTTCGGGATTCCAAGTACAATCAACAGGAATCCATTCACCTCCGTCTTGTGGAATAATTTCTATAAAAGTATGTGAAGATTCGTCTTCGTTCTCAGCTAATTTCTTAATTTCTTCGGGTATGTTTTGCTCACTCCATCGAAAAAGACCAATCCTTTCCCGAGTTTCATAACCCAATGCTCGCAATTCTCCCTCAAGTCTTCTGTTCTTTGTCTCACATTCCCAGTTCTCTTCTTGATCATTCAATGCAATATGATAAGGAATATTTCTTATCTCGTAAAACTTCTCAACCGCTTTTTTAATTGATGGCGTCATTTGCTATTGTTTCTTAAAGTTAGCGTCTAAAGTATCCATAGTTTCTAAAAATTCCTTTTCTATGTCTACATTCAGTTCGTTTGCGATAACTAGTGTTGACCACAAAATATCAGAAAGTTCGTGCGCAATATCTTTGTCTACATTTTTACCTTCACTCTTCCTGATTCCCGCTTTAATTGTAATTAATTTCATAAGCTCACCAACATCAACCACCAAACCTTGAGTCATTTCAACATAATTCCAAGGTTCTCCCGAAACCTTAGTTTCATATTTTTTATATTCCTCTTTGATTTCACTTGCACGCCTATTGATTTCTGAAAATTCCATTTTTACTCCTTTCTCCTTATTTTATCGGGCTCATTCCTCTTAATTTTTCTACTATCTGCGGCAAATCCTTCATCATTTCATCTATATCATCACGCGAATTCATCTTTCCTAGGCTAAATCGGATAGAACCATGCGCTAGCAAGTCATCATACCCCATCGCCATTAGGACATGTGAGGATGCCAGGCTTCCCGATGTGCAGGCCGAACCGCTAGAAGCGGCTATTCCAAGTAAGTCTAGATTGATAAGAATTGATTCGCCTTCTATTTTCTTGAAGATGAATCCGGCAATGTGTGGCAACCTTTTTGAGTCGTCTTTTGGTCCGGTCAAAATCACATCCGGAATCTCTTTTGTAATTCTCCCAACTAAATATTCTCTTAGACTAGAGATTTCTTTGCCTAGATTTTTGACATTTTTCATTGCTTCAACCATTCCCACTATATAAGGCACGTTCTCTGTCCCGGCTCGCCTCTTTCTTTCCTGCGCTCCACCCTGAGCTTGCGGTAAAAACTTAACCCCGTCTTTTACATAGAGAAGTCCGACGCCTTTCGGTCCGTAGAACTTATGTGCCGTAAGTGATAGCATATCTATGCCTAGATCATTCACATCACAACCAAGGTATTGATATGCCTGCACTGCATCCGTGTGAAATATAATCTTGTTTTCCCGTCTATTATTTTTTGCCTTAATTATTTGGCCCAATTCCTTGATAGGTTGTATAGAGCCAACTTCATTATTACCATACATTATAGAAACTATCGCCGTATTTTCCTTGATAGACTCTTCCAATTCTTTTGGATTGACTATACCCTCTTGAGATACTGTCAAATAAGTCACTTCAAAACCGAAGTTCTTTTCCAAATACTCCGCAACATCCAAAACTGAATGATGTTCTATGGAGCTTGTGATAATATGCGGCACCCGCTTGTCATTCCCGCGCAGGCGGGAATCCAGTCCTAAATCCTTATTCAATACTTGTGACCAGTAAAAAGATATGCCCTTCAAAGCCAAATTGTTTGCTTCTGTAGCCCCAGAGGTGAAAATAATCTCTTTCGGGCTTGCTCCAAGTAATCCTGCTACTTCTTCCCGCGCATTTTCCAACGCCGACTTTGCCTCCTGCCCGACTTTATAGATACTGGAAGGATTGCCAAACTTCTCGCTGAAATACGGATTCATTGCATCCAAAACCTCTTTTGAAACCGGCGTAGTCGCCGCATTATCAAAATATATTGTTTTCATAACAAACCGTCCTCAATTAGTTTTGGCACTAATATTTTTTTGATGCTATTTAAAAAATTATAATCATTGCCAAAAAAATCTTCTTTTGTGAACCACTTATGCTCTTCAATCTCATCGTTAATGACTATTTCTCCTTGAAAATCTGCGAGATAACAATAATTCTGGATTGGGTAGAAGATTGTCTCTCTGACGTCATAATAACTAATATAAGGTTCTTTGTCTTTTACATTTATTTTTACACTCATCTCTTCATCAATTTCTCTTTTTAGTGCATCTATATGGGATTCCTCTTTTTCACGTTTACCACCAGGAGTCCAGAAATATCCTGTACCACTCCCTGTTACTAGAAGTAATTTTTTATCTCTAATAATTATTGCCCCAATTCGATCTATATCTCTATATCTATTCATTTTTCCTCGTCTTTTCTAGAAATATCCCCTGTTTAAATCTTCCTCTCTTCTCAGCCCTTTCCTCCATGACTTCCTCAATCTCGCTCATTTCCATGCTTTGTTCCTCGGCCAAAGAACGCAAAACCTCCAAAACATCTGACATTTCTTTTATCGTTTCTTCTCTATCGGTTCCCAATACTTCTAAGAGTTCCCGTACCTCTTCATCTAGCTTTTCGCCTAATAATGGTATTAGCTCTTCTTTTGACAGAATCCTCGTTTCCGAAACCTTTCCGTCTCTCTCTATAATTTCTGGTATTCTATCCCTTACCAACTTGTTATAAACCTCTTCATCTGGATATTTTTTGCTCATTTCTTCCTTTTTATTGTCCCTAGACAAGTTTTGCACTCTGAAACAAAGTCAGACTCTAGATTCATGAGTTTTTTGTAGTCATCATAAGATATAAGAACCCCGACAGGATCAGAGTATCTCAGTACAACCACGCCTTCGCCTTTTCTCAAGCCTTTCAAAATCTTTGAAGCGTCATTTGCCAGCTCATTCGTTGTGATAAACTTTTCACGCATGAATGCTCCTTACTAATTACAAATTTTAAACTAATCTACAAATTACATATTACAAAGGTCCGATCCTTACATCTATCCACTTCACTAAACTAAAGTAGTAAAGTAATGGTATATGTAAAATAAAAGTTACCCTAGATGTAGGGTAACTTTTTCCTTATTCTTTGTCAAGATTTTTACAGGAATTTGAATGTTTGTACTATCTTGTTGTAAATCTCAATGTATGAATCATCGTACCCTACCGGTGGGTTGAACTCAATGTTGATATACCCATCCCCCTTCAAAAACTGAGTGTAAACAGCCACTATTTTTCCATCCTTTTTCGAGATTGTTTTCTTCCCCGTGACACCATTTGCTATTACATCTTCTTGAGTGTTTACGATAGCCGGGTCATCATTGCCACCATGCCCTCCTTCTCCTAGGGCAATCTTGTAGTTTAAGCCGCCTGCAGTTTTTGATATTTTGTAGTCATTTATTGTCCAGTCAGCCGGATATTTCACAGAAAACTTAGGACCGTCAGGACTAAATCCTGTACCCGTATAAGTTTTCATGTCATCGGGTTTCTGCTCAGTAACAAAATCTTTCGAAACCCAACCAGTCTGACCATTATACTCTACCTTATACCAACCATCTTTCTCCTCCAGAACTGTCAGTTTTGTACCATTCGGTATAAGAATCAAAACCTTAGCGTTCTTATCCGGATTTTCGCGCATATTCAGTCCACCGTCAGCCGTAACATACACTTCTTTTTTTGTCTCTTCTTTCTGTGGCTCTTCTGTCTTGGCTGGTGCCGGCTCCTCTTTTGGTTTGTTTGTATTCTTAAAGTAGAGATAACCGCCAAAAGCACCAAGTAGTAGTGCTAAAAGCACTGCTAGAGCTATCAAAATCTTCTTCTTGGAGATTTTTTTACCCTTTTTATCTTTTTTATCTAGAATAATCTCGTTATCTTTCTCTTCTTCGGGTTCTTCCTCTTTTTCTTTTCTTTTTTCCTCAGGTTCAGATTTATCTTTTTTGCTTTTTTTGGAAGATGAATCCTTTGATTCACCAGATTGTTTCTTCTCTTCTCCTTCAACCTCCTCTTCCGGCTCCGTTTTCGATTCTTCTTCAGTTTCCGACTCCTCTTCTTTGGGTTCTTCCTCTTTTGTTTCTTCGGCTTCTTCCTCAGGCTTTTCCTTATCAGCCTTTTCATTCTCTACATAATCATCGTCAAAAATACTGTTGTAGTCTTGTTCTTTTTCGGCTGCCTCCTGTTCCTTTTCTTCATCTACAATATTTTCCCCGGTTTCAACCTCGGGTGCCTCTTCTTCGTTTTTGATTTCTTCTTTAGATTCCTTTGGTTTTTCTTCCACGTTGGATGTGGCATCAGCAACGTTCGACGTTGCTTCGCTTTTTTTGTCTTTCTCTTTCTTTGCCATGATAGATCCTTTGTTTAATCAACTTTATTATATCCTAAAAAGTATTTTAACACCACTTGTCACTTGAGAACTTGATCCGGAATCTGATATAACCCTGGATTCCCGCCTACGCGGGAATGACAGAGGGGCTATATCCTAAAAAAATGTTTTGCGTTAGAAGAAGTTTTTGTATCAACTTCTTCAAAAGATATTCCTTTAATTTCTGCTATTTTTTTGATAATTTCTTTCACCATCCACGGTTCAGCCCTCTTGCCCCGATAAGGAATCGGTGCTAAAAGTGGGCTATCAGTCTCTACCATAATTCTATCTAATGGAATATTTTTGACAACTTCAAGCAAAGTGTCTGCTTTTGGAAAAGTGATAATTCCCGTAAACGATATCATGAACCCTAGATCCATTATTTTCTGAGCAAACTCTTGTGTGCTTGTATAACAGTGAACTACTCCCTTCACTTTTCTGCCTTTCACTATCTCATAAAAGTCATCATCAGAGTCGCGGTTATGAAAAATTAAAGGTAAATTCACTCTCTCGGCAAGATCAATGTGCCTTTCTAGTAACTCTCTTTGATTTTTTCTTGTCTTTTTCAGGTCAGTTCCGGAGTAGGAATAGTCAAGTCCTGTTTCGCCAATAGCTACCACTTGCTTGCTGCTTACTAACTCCTCAATCTCGCCAAGGGACTGTCCCTTGGCATCTTCGGGATGAATCCCTACTGCCGCATAAATATTTTCATTCTTCTCGGCAATACGAACTGCTTCTTTGCTTTCTTTTACGGTTGAACCTGGAATAATGATGTTCTCAATGCCATTTGCAAAAGATTTTTCTATTACTTCATCTAAATCGTTAGTGAAGTTCTGAAAATTTAAGTGTGCGTGTGTATCTATCATACTGACGCCTTGGCAATTTCCTTATGAACACGAATTTCCTTGGATAATTCTTTCTTTTTGGAACTTGTGATTAACATCGAAAGAAGAGTTCCAACAGCGCCGACGGCTATCCCAACAATCAAAGTGGTTTTAATATCAAAAAAATAAGTACAAATCAATAATACCGTGAGACCTAACATACGAAAAATATCAACAGACATTTCCATTTCTACAACATATTCTGTACGAGAATTCTTGTCGGCATGCAGATAGTACTGGGAGAAAAAGGGCACCCAAAGTATTATATGTGAAAGCGATGAAGCCACACCTATAATGTACGCTGAATTCAAACTCGTTACCAAAATCCTCGAAGTAGAAGTAAAAAAATGAACAAGACTCGAAACTCTCAGCACATTTTCTTTTTTATATTTGTCCACTGCCTTACCAATAAATATAGAGAGTGCGATTGTTACAAGAAGAGAAATTGTTGCAATAGACCCTATTCGTGCATAGTTACCAATAATAAAAAAAAGAAGCAGTGGCCAGACAATAGCTATGGCCATCCCCTCCATACTAAGGCCGCCATAAGCTATCATGTCTTTGTAGTTTTCTCTCAATGAGAATCTCTCTATGGCCATAGGCCTCCTTTTTGTAATTTCTTTTTTTCCTAAAAGCGGGATGGCAGCAGCCATAGTGATGACGATAGCAATGATAATGCCGTATTGTACTCCAAAAACTTGAGCGACTATACCCCCCATAATAGGTCCAAGCGCACCAAAACCCTCCATTAAAATAAATAGCTTACCCACCTCTTTCCCGGTAGCTTTTTTATCTTTCGCTTTTGAAAAGTCATCATGATATGCCGGCCAAAAGAGGCTTAGAGATAAAGCAGCGGGTATTGACAAAAGCCAGATAGACCAGTGGTAAATGGGAAGTGTCACAAGCATAACAAGATGTATCAAAAGAACTGGATAGCTCAAACTCATTACGTGCTTTGCACCAAATCGTCCAATAGCCTTTCCGGCCAGATAGTCGCCGAAAAACTGAAAGAGACTTGAGATTATGTAGTATAGGAAGATTGTCCTTAAAGAAAAACCTAGATTGTAAAGATATATGGGAATAAAGATAGCAATTAGTGACAAACCAAAAGTCCGAAGAGTCATCGAAACATACATTTCATTTAACTCTTTATTCTGCCTGCCATGATGCATATGATGCGCATGCATAAAGTTGTTCATTCTACCCTCTCAAGATCTGTTATTT
>JBBTZO010000015.1:0-12583 GCA_038061315.1 Patescibacteria group bacterium | reverse complement strand
TCCAGTGTACCTTTTTTGACCAATCAGTGTCCAAGAGGTTTCTCATCCTGGACAGTATGAATTATCCAAAATTTGTCATTCTGAACTAGATGCAGAATCTATTTATTTAATATAAACTTCTGGATTCCGGATCAAGTCCAGAATGACAGTGAATTTACAAAAATATCAACATCAAACACCCAGAAACTATCACGAGTTCTATGAGCACCCCCAAGGGGAACTCTAGTTTTTGGATTCCAACATGGAATTTAGCAAATTTTGGCAGTTTCTTCGGATTTATAAACTTTTGATATGCGAGAATCAGATCTGGCCAACCAGCCAGTAAGCATACTACAAAAAGAATAAAAACCGAAAACTCGGTATATCTAGCAAGTATTAAAAAGAGTGTGATTCCCAAAACTGCATCAAGCACTACCATTGGCCGGAAATGTTTCTCTATCACCTCCCCACCAAAGTGTGGAAAAGCATCTAAAAGAAAGTGGTCAGCGGCTGCAAAAGGCAGATAAATATATGGATTGCCTGTTTTTATGGCCACAGTTGAAGCTATCATGGCATGCGTAGTCACTAGCATTACTTTGTGCCTTGTTTGTTTTTTAATGTCATGAAACCACCGTCAATTTTGAACTCGCCATTATCTGTATTCTTCATTTCTATATTTAAGGTGTAGCTTTGTGACGGAGAACCTATTGGTGTATAGGCATAGTTTAGTTCGCTCGATGCTGTCGGGGCATCTTTTAGTAGACTTATATTTTCTGGATAACTTTTGTATTCATCATAATATTTTTCTAGTGACTTCTGTATCTCTAAAACCTCTACAACTCTTTTTCCATCATCTACTTTTTGAGCTTCAAATCCACCCACGTTTTGAACTATTGAACTAGTATCTTTTGCTGGATTATTCAAGAAAAAGATTGATATAGCCATCATGATAGCTGCACCTAAAACAAAGCTTAGAATGATGAGGAAAACAGGCCTAACATTCTTCTTTTTATTTCTAACGTTTGCGTCTTTTTCAGTTTTTGTTTCTTTCTCAATGCTCTCAGTTGAAACATCAACTTCACTGGGTGTCTGCACCTCCGACTCTTTTTCCCCATCCTTTTTATAATAACTATCAAGGGCATCTGAAATGGCATCTTTGTGCCAACCCGCCGAAATCAAAATATCTTCCACTTCGTTTTTGCTTTTGCCTAGTTTGTCTTCTCTTTCTATATAGTTGAGGAGTTGCTTACTTATCATTTTTTTGACCCTTTTCTTTTCTTTTTTCTAGTCTATCACGCACCTGTCTTGGTGATTTTTTTATAATCCAGCGCGTCAGGAAGAACTCTTCACCGAGGATGATTATACCAATAAAAAGGAACAAAATACCAGGGATAAATGGTAAAAATGCACCCAAAACCGCTAGCAATAAGAAAAATATCCCAATCGCAGTAACAATCGGGTTTAGATATTTATTCTGACGAATCACTTTTTTAATTTTATTCATTTTTTTGTCTACCTAGTCCATCATATCAAAAACCAAATCAACTAACAAATAAACAAAAGCGTTTCGTTTATGCTGGACTTCTGAACGCATATTTGTTTGAATGTTCTTTATGGCTATACAAAATATTACATCATATGAATTTAAGAAAATGCTGGACGAAAACTCAGATAATTTAGAGATAATAGATGTTCGCGAATCGGACGAACATGCAGCCGTGAAGATTCGCAGCTCTAAACTTATTCCTCTCTCTACAATTCCTATAAGAATAAATGAAATTGACTGGAGCAAAGGGGTTGTTCTGGTCTGTAAAAGCGGCGCTCGGAGCTCTCACATCGCAAAACTACTGTCAAAAGCAGGAAAAGACGTTCACAACCTAACCGGTGGGATTTACGAACTCGATGTAAACAACTGCCCCTGCCTAGAAAAAACAATAACTAAATAATTATCAAAGTCACTCCGACAATCATTATTACGCAGGCAATTGCCTTTCTGAGCAGATTATCCTCCTTCATCATCTCACCGCCAAGAACTGTTGCAATCAATGTCCCTGTCCTTTTAAGCGGAATTATTAAGGCGATAGCCGTGGCTGGGATGGCAACTGCTGAGAAATATACATAGTCTGCCCCCATAAAGAGAACTGCAGCTAAAAGTACCCACCAGAAAGACCTTTTAAATGTCACCATCATGCTGTCATTTTTATCTTTGAAAATAAAATAGGCAAAAAGAAGAAGGATAGCAATGAAAAAACGGTTATAGACGAAGAAAGTATCTACATTAATCGTTTTTGACAGAATAAACTTATCCATTGTAGCCGACAAGGCATTAAAAACAAAAGCCAGAAAGAGAAGATGAATATATTTGTTTTTCAGTGCCCTTTTCAGTGGTGTCCTCCATCCATCTTTTAACTCCACTATATAAGCACCAAAAACTATCATTAATACTCCAGCAATATTAACAAGGGTCAGCTTTTCCTGGAGTAAAAAGATTGAAGGAATAAAAAGAACCAATGGACTTAAGTTCATAAGAGGCGCGAACTCGGATATTTCCATATGTTTCATTGCTTTTGCACATAAAATAAAGAGTGTAACGGCAAAAATGCACTTGGCGAGAATATATAAAGTCATCTGCAGGCCGACAATTTCAAAATGTCCCCAAAAAATCAAGGGGACAGACAATACCAACATCAAAAGAGATGAAGTTAAAAGAAAGATTAAACTGCGTTCCTTGACTAAAGCTTTCTTCTCCGCCACTTCATACAGTCCGATGAATATAGCTGAACCCAAAGCTATTACATACCACGGCATAATAGTTATAGTATATCCTTATAATATTGAATTTAGAATCATATTATTCTCTAAATTAACAAAACCCTCGACAAAGTTTTTTGTTTGTGATATACTTAATCAGTTGTTTTTATGAACACGAGACCTTATCAAAAGGACTAATCAAAAGATTATACTCGAATGATTCATACTGATGACCAAAATATAGTATGGATTAACCGACCCAAAATGGGTCAAAGAAAGAGTATAAATGTCTCAGAAATTTAGTTCTGTCCGGACACAATCGGGCAACAATTCGTTTAATAAAAACCGAGGCAAACCTGCCTCACAGAACTCAAATAGTTCAGGAAGTAGAAATAAATCAAGAAACCAGTCATCACCGGGTTCTTATGTTCCCTATGGCAGTTCTCCACGAAAGTCTGCCTCTTTTGGCGGTTCCCGCCCCAGCTTCGGCGGCTCACGTTCTAGCTTCGGAAGAGGCCCAAAAAGATTCCGTGGCGTCAAAAAAAGCGTCCTGGATCAAAACAAATTCATCAAGAAAGCAACTCCCGTTGCTGAAGTTGAAGAGTATATATCAAAAAATAGGTTCGCAGACTTTAAACTTGTCCAAGAACTCAAAAATAACATTATCACCAAGGGTTATGAAACTCCTACTCCTATTCAGGACCAGGCCATTCCCCCAGCTCTCGACGGACGCGACATCATCGGCGTTGCAGCTACCGGCACTGGTAAAACCGCCGCTTTTATTATTCCTTTGATTAATAAAATAGTCATGGGTCAGAAGCAAAAAGTTATTATAATCACTCCTACCCGCGAACTAGCTTCGCAAATAGATATCGAACTTCGTGAGTTCTCAAAAGGCATGGGAATACGTTCTGTACAATGTATTGGTGGAGCGCGTATCGGCAGACAAATATCAGAACTTTCCCGTAATCCTCAGTTCGTCATCGGTACACCAGGCAGAATCAACGACCTTATCAAACGTGGTCGCCTAAATCTAGCAGGCACTCAAAATATCGTCCTTGATGAAGTAGATAGAATGGTAGATATGGGATTCATTAATGATATCAAGACCATCCTTTCAACTTTACCTAAACACAGACAGTCACTTTTCTTCTCTGCAACCATTCCTCCTAGAATAAATGACCTTATAAAAACCTTTCTGAACAATCCTGTTACTGTTTCAGTAAAAACCACCATTACATCTGACAATGTAGAGCAAGACATCGTGAAGGTTAGGTTTGATCAAAGAAAAATAGAGATACTTCACGACATTCTAAATAAACCTGAGTGCGAAAAAGTGCTAATTTTCGGAAGAACAAAACGTGGCGTAGAAAATCTTTCAAATGACCTTGAAAAGCGAGGATTCAAAAGCTCTTCTATTCACGGTGACAAAGCGCAGAACAAAAGAGAGAAAGCCTTAAGGCTTTTCAAAGATGATCATATAAATATTTTAGTTGCTACCGATGTAGCCGCTCGCGGACTCGACATCGACGACGTCACCCATGTCATAAACTACGACTTGCCCGAGAACTACGAGGATTATATACATAGAATAGGCAGAACCGGCAGAATAAACAAGCGCGGCACCGCCCTCACTTTCGTGAGCTAATGTTCTATTTCGGTTTTGGTTAGGTATCCTTACTACTGACTAATAAAAGTTTTTGTAAAAAAATCATTGACTTGCCGGCAAAATAAGATATAATAAGGTTGATCGTAAGATCAATGATTTTAAAGCTTAAGGGCTCCTTCGGGAGTCCTTTTTGCATAAACAGTTCTAATTCTTAAGTTCTTTTTTCCAACAAACAAAATCTCTGATTTTCTGTATATCAAATATAACCAGACCATCCTTTTGCAGACCATTTAACTCTTTGGCTACCCTTCTCGCTGTCGCGAACAAGATCACTTTTTTCTTATCTTTCAAAAGTTGAGCCACGGGGTCTGCAAAATCACTATCGCCACTCCACAAGACAAATGTTTCTACGCTATTCCTTTCATAGTCTATAAGCATATCCCTGCCTATTTCAACATCGAAATTACATTTCATGTCCTCTATATACTTGATCCCTTGTTTGTTGAGTTCTAAAAGTTCATTATTTAAATATTCAATAGTTTCAACTTTAAATTTCTTGAGCAAAGGACCTCTTACGAAGTTCTTTATAATATCAGGCGAATCACTCGGGATACTAGAAACATCTATTGATAAAGACATAATCTTTACAGGTTTTGTTACAAGTTCATATTTATACCCCCTGATCTCTTTTGCAAATTGTTCTGAAACCCTATCTTTCTCAAGTGTTCCATAATAAAAATTCACTTTACCAATATTATCAAAGGAGTCCAGAAACTGCTTTAACCGTTTTGGGTCAACATGCCACCCCAACTTGTTAGACCAAGGTCTAACATTTGCAAAATCAATATAGATATTAGTTTTCCCATCGAAAATCTTTTCCAGTTCTTCTATCCGCTTAGGATATTTCCCCGCAAGCCTTTCGATAATTTCTGTTTTTGCCTTAAACATAAAATTCCCCTTTAAATCAAGGTTATTCTATATCTTTTTACGAGGATAAACAAGTATACAAATTATTTTTATGAATAATCTGAAAAGTAAGCTCGGATATAAAAAGAAGTCAAAAAACTTCAAGTATAAAAATAAAAGACCCGACGCTCATCACGCCGAGTAAGTATTTAAAAGATACACAGAGATATCCCCAAGTCAAGACTTTTTGGCCCTAAAAGGGTCGGATCCTTGCTGTACTCACAAGGTCCGACCCTCAAACAGATTTTAATTGTCCAAGCAAACAAACGCGGCACCGCCCTCACTTTTGTGAGTTAAGGTCAGTCCGAATGTAACTTAGCTCTTTCAGTCTTCCTGTCAACTAACGCTTGAACATAAATGTACTCTGTTAAATAACTCGAGATGTCATTATGTTCTTCGCCGTCGTAGTCGATGACATCAACCCATACAGTCAAATCCAATTCAAGCTCAATCTCTACATAGTAATGATTTTTTGTGGCCCTATATATGTAATAAGTTGTTGGATTTATCCCATTTATTTCTACGTAATTAATATTTACATGTTCGGGAGGCATACTCACATCAGAAAGAAATATCAGATCTCTTATATTAATATCGGTCTCATAAAAATCTTGAAAAATAGATTCAATTGCATCTTCGTTCGACTCAATAAATTTTTCGATATAACCATCATTAATAAATGCCACTTTTTCAGCATATTCTACAAGAAAATCATCAAGTTTATTATAATATTTGAGTTTCTTTTGGTAGCTCTTAATTTCTTTTTGCAAATCGCAATCTAATACTTTTGTCCCAAAATCATTGTGATTATCGCTTATAAAACACAGGTCATCTTCATTCTTCTCTAAGTATTCCTTGACTGACTCCCAGATAATAGCATCCTTAAAACCCCTACCTTTATCTTTGAATGGCTTTTTCTGATTAACTGATTTTTCTATTAAACCACCTATATCAATATTTTGATGTTTCACAATTTTTATGGGACTGTGACTATATCGGGTCATTTGTTTTAGTTTGTCTATAAAGGCAGTGTAAATCTCTTCCTCTGTTTTTGTTATATCAACACCTATACCCATTATTGAACTTGCTCTTTTTACCTTTAAGTATTCTATTGAGAGTTGCTCTTTAAAATTTTTGACAACCTCTTGATAAATAATATCTGGCATTATAATTTTAGTTCTAGTTTTACTAAGATATTCAAAAAGACCTTGAAATTTTGCTCCTGCCATTTGAAAATCTTGGTAATAAATATTTGTATCCA
Organism: Patescibacteria group bacterium; assembly: GCA_038061315.1. Taxonomy (GTDB): domain Bacteria; phylum Patescibacteriota; class CPR2; order UBA1875; family JAJYID01; genus JAKANV01. The sequence goes on along the minus strand of JBBTZO010000015.1, from coordinate 6,017 downwards.
AGAGAACATCCATTCTTTGACACCACCTTTCACGAAAACCCTAATTCAGTCTCAATATTTTACTCTTATTTAAGCCAAAATTCAATCAAAATATTAAAAATTCCCTCTCCCCCACCAAATTTTATTTTAGCTTCTCGAGTTCTTTTATAGCATCTTCTACAGAATCAACCACAATCCCCGTTTTTTCTACAAACTCTTTAGACCAGTCTATTCTGTCTTTTTGCCAGATCATTATTAGTTCTTTACAGAAATCTCCGGTATTTTTGCTCTTTTGGGCTAAGAAGTAACCAATCTCTATCCAAGTACCCTCACATGGAGCAGGTCCAGGATGCGCTATCAAAATATTTGCGGATTTCACGGCAGCTAAGTCGTCCGGGTAAAATGTATCGGGCGAGGACTGATCGGAATGAATTTCGGGATCAAAAAAATCAAACCCCTCAACCTTCTTTACTACATCTTTCCAGTCATCATATTCACTAAATCGCCCCGCCAAATAAACCTTCTTCATAACTGCTTATTCCTTAACTCCTCTGCCTCTTGTTTTATTTTGTCTAAATCAACGTTAGAATCTTCTAATTTCTTAGTAGATTCTAGTTTTACAAGTTCATTAAAAAGTTTTATAGCTTCATCAAACTGGCAATATTTGTCTGCTGCAAAAAGTGCTCGCGGATATTCATCTTCGTTCCAAGTCTTTATATCAGACTCATTATGCTGGATCCTGACTTCTATCTTGCCCAAAGATTTTACGAATACAGCCTCTGGCGTTTTTTGTTCTTCCATTTCTTTCCATAGATTATAAACTTCCGTATCAAGTTTCCCTGGTAACACTTTTGTTAGATCTCGAGCCGCATTCTCTTTGGCTTTTTCTGTATCGTCTTTCACCTTTTTATCATAATCATACACCTGGGCAAGAACATTTCCCGTCATAATTTTCGGTAGGTCATGAAAAGCCGCCATTTTCAGAACTTTCTCCATATTAACTTTTTCTTTCAAATATGGGGCAAGCAAAATAACCATCACAGATATTCGCCAAGAGTGTTCCGCCGAACTGTCTCGTCTCCACCGAGAAGTCCATACGTGATTTAAGGCATCCTTCTCTCCCTCGGCCAAATGGACAAATGCCAAAATATTCTTTAAATCTTTTTCCATAGGTAAATTATATCATAAAAACACTCTAATCCTAGTTCGAACTCCAATTGACACAATTTGTTGCTATCGCTCTAACTTATGTCACTTTACTAAACTAAAGTAGTGAAGTAAAACGTGACTATATTTGCAAGGGTCCGACCCTTGCATGGTTTTGTATACTAGATTTCTGTGGACAACACGATATTATTGTAATAACAGATTATAAAATTAATTTAGAAATTATGAACCAAGACACAGCTTTTTCAATATGCAAAACCGGCGCAAATGTTTTTCTGACCGGCGAACCGGGATCGGGCAAAACTCATACCATTAACCGTTATGTTGAGTACCTGCGTTCCCATGGTATTGAGCCGGCTATCACCGCATCTACCGGCATCGCCGCCACGCACATCGGCGGTATGACCATCCACTCTTGGAGCGGAATTGGAATTAAAGAAATGCTCTCAAACGTTGAACTGGGTCATATTGCAGGGAAAAGCTATATATCTAAACGCATCAAAAAAACAAGTGTGCTCATCATCGATGAGATTTCCATGCTTGGGGCGAATACGCTTTCTGCAGTCGACTTAGTTTGTAAAAAAGTGCGAGAAAACGAACAACCTTTTGGCGGGCTTCAGATTATCCTAGTTGGTGACTTCTTCCAGCTGCCTCCCATCTCTCATGGAGGACAGTCGAGTCGTTTTGCTTTTGAGTCGGAAACTTGGACAGATCTCGCTCCTACTATTTGCTATATTACAGAACAGCACCGGCAAGACGATAAAGAATTTCTGTCAGTTCTAAATGCTCTCCGTTCGGGTAAATTCGACGAAGAACATATCTGCCACATCCAAAACAGGATGGGTCAGCATTCAGAAAATTCATTAGAAATAACTAAACTTTTCTCACACAATGTAGACGTCGATAGGATAAATAGCGCAGAGCTTGAAAAGATTTCGTCTGAAGAATCTACTTTTCAGATGGCATCAACCGGTTCGAAAAAACTCGTCGCGACACTCAAGAAGGGGTGCATCTCACCGGAATCATTTTGCGTCAAAGTAGGCGCGGTTGTAATGTTTACAAAAAATAATCCGAAGGCAGGATTTGTAAATGGTACTCTTGGAAAAATAATCGGATTTGATGACGATAACGGTTACCCGATAGTCCAAACAATGAAAGAACAACGTATCAAGGCCGAACCAATGGACTGGACGATTGAAGAAAACGGTATGATAAAAGCAAAAATTACACAGGTTCCGCTTCGTCTTGCGTGGGCTATCACCATTCACAAAAGTCAGGGGATGAGCCTAGACGCCGCTATCATGGATTTGTCGGGAGTCTTTGAGTATGGTCAAGGTTACGTCGCACTGTCGAGAGTGCGCCGTCTTTCCGGCCTCTACCTCTTGGGGTGCAATGATCATGCTCTCCTTGTCCACCCGGACATAATAGAAAAGGATCAAGGGTTTCGCGCCTTGTCTATCGAAACAGAGGACTGTTTTGGAGATAGTGCAAGTAAAGATCTGCAGAAAAAATATGATGACTTTATTATCTCCTGCGGTGGCAATCTAAAAAAATCTAAGTATCAGCCAAAAACTACCCACAAAGAATCGCAGAGCAGTACCTATGATAAAACCCTGGATCTTTTCCAATCAGGAAAGTCTGTCAGGGAAATTGCCAAGAAACGCGGCCTTACAGAAGGAACTATCTTGTCGCATATCGAAAATCTTATTTCTCAAGATAGAATAGAACGTTCAGACACAATGCGAGTTATAGAACCATCGCTCAAAAAAGTGCTTCCAACTATTCATAAGGTTTTCCATGAGCTTGATACTGATAGACTCGGCCCCGTCCACGAAAACCTCAAAGGGAAATACTCTTACAATGACCTCCGCCTCGCAAGGATGACGATGGAATAAATATTATTTCTTTGCGGCGCGGACGCGAGCATTTTTGTTGAGCAATTTCTTTCGAAGTCTGAGGCTCTTTGGTGTTACTTCAAGGAGTTCATCATCCTCAAGAAAGTCTAATGCTTGTTCAAGAGTAAATATGGTCGGTGGTGTAAGGGTAAGTGCATCGTCAGAACCGGCAGCTCGGGTGTTTGTCAGTTTCTTTTCTTTTGTTACATTTATTTCCAGATCGCCCTCCCGAGAGTTAAGTCCGACTATCATACCTTCATAGACTTGTGTTTGAGGACCAATAAATACTATACCTCTTCCTTGCGCATTATACAGTCCATATGCCACTGCTTTTCCTGATTCGTGAGCGACAAGTGCCCCATTTCGAAGTTTTGGTATAGCAGCGCCAACCGGCTGGAACTTAGTAAATATAGAGTTCAAAATAGCTGTACCGCGCGACAAAGTCAGAAGCTGATTTCTAAGACCAAGTATACCGCGAGTGGATATGGAAAAAGTAAGTCTGGTTGTACCATCTAGATTTTCTTCTTGGCTTAGCATATTACCCTTTCTCCTACCAACTTCTGCGGTCACTGCCCCTACATGGCCAGTATCAACATCGATGGTTAGCTCTTCCATGGGTTCACACCTCACACCATCTACTTCCTTTGTTATAACTTGCGGTTTTCCGACTTCTAGCTCATAACCTTCGCGTCTCAGATTTTCAATGAGTACAGAGAGATGCAGTTCGCCGCGTCCGGATAATATGTAGTCGCCCGCTTTCCCCATTTCCATCTTAAGTGCAACATTTGTCTCAAGTTCTTTTTTAATTCTCTCAAGTATTTGTCTTCCTGTTACAAACTGCCCTTCTTTTCCGGCAAATGGAGAGGTGTTAGCAGATACCGACATTTTAAGTGTCGGTTCTTCTATCTCAATAGTTGGTAACGCTTCCGGACTCTCACTGTCAGCTAGTGTCTCGCCAATACTTGCATTTTTGACGCCAGTTAAGGATACTATTTCACCCGCATGAGCTTCTGATACCTCTGCTTTTTTCAACCCCTGAGCAACATAAACCTTATCAATTCTTGCTTGTTCGTGAGAACCGTCCTTTTTGATTAATGTAATAGTCGTTCCCGGTTTTATAGAGCCGCGGGTAATCTTACCCACAACATGTTTTCCTTGGAAACTATCACTTTCAAGAGAGGTGACAAGCATCTGGAAAGGTTGATCCGGTAAAACCTCCGGTGCAGGAACATGGTTTAAAATAGCCTCAAAAACGTCAGTGAAGTCAGCTACCTCGCCATGGCTCTCGGGTATTTCACTCCAAGCTTTTCCATCACGAGCAATGGCGTAATAGATGGGAAAGTCTAACTGATCTACATCGGTTGCAAGGTCCAGAAAAAGATCATGGGTTTTTTTAATCACTTCTTTTATCCGAGCATTTGGCTTATCTATTTTGTTTATAATAACTATAGGTTTTAGTCCTATCTCAAGCGCCTTCTTCAAAACGAACTTTGTCTGAGGCATAGGGCCTTCTTTTGCATCAATTATTAAGATGGCGCCATCAGCCATATTTAGAGTTCTCTCTACTTCACCGCCAAAATCAGCATGTCCCGGTGTATCTATAATGTTAATCTTTGTGTCACCGTATTTGACGGCTGTATTTTTAGCCAAAATAGTTATACCACGCTCGCGCTCTTGGTCGTTTGAATCCATAATCAAAGTTTGTGAAAAAGCCGCTTCATTTTCGCGGAAAGTTTTGGACTGCTTCAAAAGACCATCTACTAGGGTGGTCTTTCCATGATCAACATGGGCTATGATTGCAATATTTCTTAAATTCATGATTTACTTTGGTTAATATAAAAAAGACTCTCAAGCCATTTTTTACAATAAATTACTTGGTGGACCCGACAGGAATCGAACCTGCGACCTCCTCGGTGCAAGCGAGGCGCTCTAGCCAACTGAGCTACGGGCCCATGATATTAGTTAATAATTAATAATTCAAAATTGTAAATATACTACTTTTAAAAGGGTAAAGGTATGACTCCTAAAATACCCAGCATGCTCAAAAAAATTAACAACATACCTATAATCTTTACCAGTGTATATGTTCCTCCATCACCCATATGCTGCTCTGCCCAATCATTATAGCCAATTTTTTGAACTATCTTATAACTTTTGACCAAAAGAAGAATACCGATACACATTACGGGGATACCAATAACGAGTCTTAAAAATAATCCCATGATACCTCTCCTATTTTACTTTACTTGGTGCGCATGCCTGGACTCGAACCAGGGACCTCCACATTATCAGTGTGGCGCTCTAACCAACTGAGCTACACGCGCCCGATTTTTTAGTAAAGAAAAAACGGTTTTAACCTCAATATTTTAACCGCTTTTGCCCTATAAATCAAATATTTTGTTTTTCCTTGAAAGCCCGAAAAGTAGAGAAAATCATCGTCACTATCCGAACAAAGTTCGGACTCGAACTGGAAGTAATCCCAAATAAATGGGAAATTCTCCCTAGAAAGGAGGTGATCCATCCGCAGCTTCCGCTACGGATACCTTGTTACGACTTCACCCCAATCGCTGATCCCACCTTAGGACGCATACGCGTACTTCGGATGTTACCAACTTTCGTGGTGTGACGGGCGGTGTGTACAAGACCCGGGAACGTATTCACCGTAGTGTAGCTGACCTACGGTTACTAGCGATTCCGACTTCATGAAGGCGAGTTTCAGCCTTCAATCCGAACTGGGACCGGTTTTGATGGGATTGGCTCCCCCTCGCGGGTTCGCAGCCCATTGTACCGGCCATTGTAACATGTGTGTAGCCCGAGGCGTAAGGGCCATGCTGACTTGACGTCATCCCCACCTTCCTCCCTGTTGACCAAGGCAGTTTTCTGTGAAAAATACAACACAGAATGAGGGTTGCGCTCGTTGACGGACTTAACCGAACATCTCACGACACGAGCTGACGACAGCCATGCAACACCTGT